>CAZCHT010000039.1:0-31479 GCA_964498705.1 uncultured Bdellovibrio sp.
AGTCAAAAAAACCGTGAAGAAATCATCCAGCGCTGCTGCGCCAAACTCGAAAGCTCCGACGTCAAACCCGAAAGCTGTGGATGCCAGAATTAAAGAACTTAATGACTGGAGAGGCGGGACGCTTTCGCATATGAGATCATTGATCAAGCAAGCTGTTCCGGAAGTAACTGAAGATGTAAAATGGGGGAATGTTCCTGTTTGGTATTGCGACGGTATGATTTGCACCGGGGAATCTTATAAATCAGTCGTGAAATTAACATTTGCGAATGGTGCGAAGCTAAAAGATCCGACTAAGATTTTTAATTCCAGCCTTGAAGGTAACACTCGTCGTGCGATAGACATAAAAGAAGGCGAAAAAGTTAACGAAGCGGCCTTTAAAGCATTAATCAATGCAGCTGTCGCTTTGAACCGTGGCAAATAGTAATTTAGTTAGATCTTAAAAAGGTGAACACAATGAACTTAAAAGAAATTTCCGATCAGCTAGGAAAAGTCAGCGATATTTACGCGCAGAAATTTGGCATCAAGCGGGACAACGATTGGTTTCTTTTAAAACTACAAGAAGAAATGGGTGAATTGTCTGCAGCCTATTTGAAACTAACTCAACGTGCACGCGTGGGTTCAGAAACTCCGGCTGAATTAGATAAAAACTTAAAAGACGAAGTTGCCGACGTGTTAGCTCTAACCTTGTTATTTGCTAAACATCGCGGCATTGATGTCGAGCAAGCCATCACAGATAAATGGTTTCAATATCTGTAAGTCTTTTGGAATCTAAAAATTTATCTGTATAGCAGCTCCAGGTTACGACCAACGATTGCATCAGTGGGTAGGGGTTTGTGATCAAAAGAATGCCAATGAACTCAATTAACTACTCAATAAAATTAATCATTAGATCCGAGTAGCGATAGAAATTTATCAGACCATAAAGCAAAGTACGTCGGATCTACACTCACCTCTCCGATTCGGTCACTTCCAAAAACTAATGAACTAAAAAATAAAGGCGACTATTTTATAAACTAATACCAATAATCGCGAACAAATGGAGCCAATTCGGTAATTTTTCTGAAGGCAGTTTCATCGCCAACGCCCGAAAATTGATCCTGAATGCCGACTAACTTAAAAACAACGACATCAAGCAGAAAGCGATGTTCTTTATCGTCGCGTACTCCTAAGCTCATCGATTTTTGTCGATAAATAGAAAATTCGTTTACCACCTCAAGGAATTTGTTTCTATTCTCATCATTGCCTGCCTGCCCTAACAGGATTTGAGATTGGAGATGCATTTCAAAATCCACAAAGTGATTGTGCAATTCCAATAATTCTGAAAATTTTTCGCTTTTTTGATTTAAAAATGATTCGATCGGAGAACAACGATAGTAAGTAAGAGTCTTTTTACAACTCTTTGCTAACTGACTTGTTCGACATTCCAGCGGCATCGAATAATCACCGACAAAGACATCCTCGGTTTTTCTTAAAAGATATGGTAGTCGATTGGACGGACCATCTTTTGTAAAGGCCATATTCTCAGAAATATAAATAAATGAGTGATATTCAATCGGACGATTAAATGTGTAGTCTTGAAAATTACCAATATCACCAGGATTTTTTGTTTCCTGATCTTTAAGTTGACGACAGAGTGGTGAGTTCAAATAAAAACTCATTTCTTTGGCCGTAGTTTTTCGGATCGCGGGCAAAATTTTGTTCATAGTTAAAACTGTATTCCAGCAGTTGGGGCCCCAATGCTTAGGGGTAAAATCATGTAATTTCAAAACCAAGTTAGGAATACAGTCGCTGATTCTGACTTCGCAAAGACCATTCGCATTTGGGTTTGCTTGGATTAGACATTCCTTACGATTGTCAGTTTTTTTAGTCCATTCGCTTAAAGATTGAGTTTCTTTTTCCAATTCAGCACAATCAAGACCAACTAAAAAAAGATCTGCGTTTCTTCTGGCCACTTCAAATCCATAAGAGTAATTTCCTGCGAAAAGGGTCGCCAAGATAACGCCATAAATTGTCCAACTTGTATGAAATATATGCATTAAAAAGACCTTCTCTTCAGCCAAGAGTATTTGAGATTCTATTCTCTTTATTTGCAACGAGCATACCACCGACTTGATCCGGAGGACTGCGCGAACTTCAAAATCCAGAGGGGTTGCTCCAAAAACCAAATGGTTTTAGTTTGCTCTTTGGTAATATTCTCTGAGCCTTTTCGTCAGGATCTTTTAAATCGGTTACAGGCCGTGTATAGGAGAAAGTTAGTTTTTTGCCCATGAAAGTACTATATTTTTGTCATTGGCAGCAGGCTGATTAAAAGGCTCGCCCCCCCCCAAAAAAAAAAAATCAAAAATAGACTGCTTAAGATTACATTCTGGACATCGTCGGAATGGTTTGGCTAAGATAATGACCATGATTTGTAAAATTGTTTTGCTCTCCCTTATAACGAACTTTGTTTTTCTTTTGCCTCAGGCTCATGCAATGACTAAAAGACAGCTTCTTGCCGAAGATCCAAAAACAAAAAGTGTGGTTGCAACAGACGAGCTTTCTCCTTTTCCAACAATGACATTTGCAAGCTATATAGGTGCAGTTAGTTCCGTGTTTTATTTTGCACCGAGCAAAACGTCCCCCGATTACAAGAGGAGGCAAGTTGAAGACATAAACGGCGCCGCCGCGGGAGTGATACTTGCAGGGGGAATGGCCAATATGTTTTTTGGGATGGCTTGGAGCCCTTTAATTACCCCAGATGAACGAGCCAAGCTGGGATCTTTGTCGGTGGGTGACATTAATCCTGAAGTAGTCAACTTTCAAAAAAAAAGCTTTCTAATATCTCATATCATCAACACGGTCGCTATCGGGGCCGTTGCGTCGCAATCACTTCGTGAGGACCGATGGTCTATTGTTGCTGTCCAAGCTATTCTACCTTTGGCCGTAGATTTATCGGCTCGATATATTTTCGGTTCGAATGCAGTTTCACCATGGGCTTTTTCAGTTCTTCCTAAATTTGAAAATGGACTTTCTGTTGGAACCCTGGTTTTCAATCGCAATTGGTAACTTAAAACCCATTGATAAAATGCCAACGTGCAACCATAAAATCTAGCGATGAAAAGCTGGATTTTAATTTTGATTCGATCACCTTGGCATAGCCCCTTTGAAAATTTTGAATATACGTCTTCGTTTCTGGATTAGCGCGGGCATATCGCTTAAGCCGCTTTGTGTTCGAAATAAGTAGGAACGGTAGAGCTTAATAGCTCTACCAATTCTTCTTTTGTAGAGAGTTTAGGATTTAACCAAATATCAAATTTATCTTCAGACAAAAACACGGGACAGCGATCATGGCCGGCGGCCGAGACTTCGGGTGGCGGGTCATCAGTAATGGCAGCAAATGATCTTAATAGTCCGGATTCAATTTTCGCTTCTTCAAAGATAGCCGCAGACCACATGATCTCTTGGTCTTTCGGTTCAAAGTAAATAATTTTGGTTTCACCGTTTTCGCCAGCGACACTTTCATAAAATCTATGAAACGGAAATATCGCGTGCTGCTTGCCGAACAGCGGTTTCCAAATTTTAGAATCTAGCAATCGGTCCCGGCGGGCATTAAACAAATTGTATTTAAACGTATTTAGTTCGTTTCCGTTTTTAGGACAGACGTGATATCGCATTAACTTAATCAGTTTTTCTTTTCCCTCTTCAATGATCACGGGAGCATAAAAATTGGGAAATATACGAGCGGCTCCACGCTCTTCTATTTTTTCACAGTTGGCGATTTTTTCTTTGTGCTTTTCGACAGTTTCGCGGCGCTTTTGCAGCTTGCTTTCAAGATCTTTTGCTTTTGATCCATTTTTAATTTTGGCTTCGAAATCTTTGACGTCCTGCTCATATTTTTTAAGCTTCGCAGAAACTTTTTCGATTTCGGCCAAGTAGTGAACTTTAGCCATTTTTGCTAGACGCTTTTGCAGTGGAGTTTCAGCGTGCTGAATTATATACGAATCTAGTCCAGAAGGAATCGTCGCTTGTGGGTATTTGGATCTGATATTAAATGCTTCGTCAAAACTGCTCCAGTCGACTATAGCATCAAATTGTTTTTCTAATTTCCTCAGGTCAGCTTCAATCATTGCAGAGTAGCACATGGAACTAGTTTTTCATGTCCTGAGTGGCTATTACAAGGTAAAACAGTTAAGGTATTGAATACGGGCTAGGGGACAGACGATGGCAACTAACATTCATGACTACAATGGAAAGAAAATTGCGGAAATTACTGGGTCGGGAATCATCGTTGGCGCCGTCAACGATGCCATGCAAATTATGATGGATCAATCCTACGCAGGTGTTAGGCGAGTCATATTTCATAAGTCTAACGTCGTAGATGATTTTTTTGATCTAAAAACTAGACTACTGGGTGACCTTTTGCAAAAGGCAGCTAACTATAAAATTAAAATTGCTTTCATCGGTGATTTTTCGACAATTGACAGTAAAAGCCTGAAGGCATTTATTACGGAAAGTAATCAAGGCAAACAAACGTTTTTTACAGAAACTGTCAGTGCCGCACTCACAGCACTGACTAAGCCTTAGCCCAATCTAAAACTGCGCATAGAGATCGAGCCATTTTGCATTTCTTCATATTCAAACTTCAGTTCGTCGCTACTTTCCGCCGCGCCCAGAATATAGTGCAAAGGAAAATAGTGATCTAAAGTAGGGACACTCAATTGGCCCGCTTTTGTTTTATGAAAATCATTTTGCACCGCTTTAAAATCACGATCCATGAGCTTCTCTTTTAACCACTGGTCAAACTCAACAGCCCAATCAAATGGTTGAGCATTTGGCTCCCATTTAATTTGGCGCAAGTTATGAACTAGATTGCCACTACCAAGAATTAACACGCCTTGATCTCGTAATTTAGAAAGTTGCTGACCTAATTTTACGTGATACTCCGGAGGTTGGGCCATATAGATACTAAGCTGCATGACAGGAATATCGGCATCCGGGTACATGTGACGAAGCACTGACCATGTTCCATGATCTAGGCCCCACATTTCTTTGTCACCGTGAACTTTCGGAACTAGAACAGTTTCCTGCACTAACTTAGCGATCTCAGGACTGCCGGGAGCTGGGTACTGCACATCAAACAACTTCTGAGGGAATCCGTAAAAATCATGAATTGTTTTAGGGTTCTGCATTTCTGTAATATAAGTACCTTCGGTCATCCAGTGAGCCGACACCATCAATATCGCTTTTGGTTTAGGAAGATTTTTTCCCAATGCATTTAAAGTTTTAGTATAGTTGTTGATCTCGATCGCATTCATCGGTGATCCGTGACCAATAAATAATACGGGCATTCGTTCTGTCATAGTAAACCTCGATAGTTTGTAAAGTGCTAATCCCGCAGCTACTGTTCCTGCTGCAACTAGCGCGGTTCTTCGTTTTATCACTTTACCACTATAACTAACCTACGTATTTAAATCCAGTCATTGTGCCATTGCCTAACGTTCAGCACACAAATGGGTGCAAAACGAAACTCAACGATTATCGTTCCTTGAAGACAATTTAAATTATCGACCAGCGATACAAGTTAAACCGGCGTCATTTGAACCATACTGTCGTATACATTCATTTACTTGAGCCACTGATTTTCCATTTCCGGCGCAACGTGAAGCGAAATCACTATTGCTGAAATGGTAGTAACATCGATTTACGATATCTACAGATCGGCCTGACGCGCATTCAGAGGCCCTATCTGAATTTCCAAAGTGGTAGTAGCAACGGTTAACAACGTCGACTGCTTTTCCGCGACTGGCACAATCGGCAGCACGATCAGAATTACCGAAATGGTAGTAACATCGATTTACGACCTCAATATTATCAGCAGAAACGCAGGCTACGGCGCGGTCAGAGTTTCCAAAGTGATAGTAGCAACGATTTACAACCTCGACGGTTGTTGCGTTGGCAGCGCAAACTTGCGCTTGAGCACCACTAAAGTGGTAACTGCAACGACGAGTAACTTCAGTTGAACCTGTGCATCCCTCAGCATCTTGAATCAACGGCTTGAGTTTCAATGCTAAAGTTCTACAACTTGAGTTGCAGGAAACCTGACACTGTTTTAGTAGATCTAAATCATCTGCGTGTGCATGCGTTAAAAATAAAATGACACCAATAATAGAAAAAAGTTTCATAGAACCCCCACAGTCATGAGGTATTGCAGGCTCGGTGCCAGAGCAAATTGATACCGATTACAGCTCTTCGGAGAAGACTTTCTCGGTGATCTTCCAGTATTTATCTTGTTTCCTGGCAATGACAAACGCTGGTAGGCGAAACAGTTTTTGAAATCTAATAACATCGGTTGGGGATTCCAAATCTGTTGCTAGTTCTGGTCGTCGCAAATGCGATCGTAAGAAATTGATATTAAATTTCTTGATGGCCGAAGGGTTATTAAAAAAATGCGCTTCACTGACATATTGCCCATCGTAATCATAATACCTGATTTCTAAATACGCGTTGGCATTTTTATCTTTACGTTCTTCAAAGGTAATTCGATCGGGAGTCAATACATGCGCATTTTTAGATAATTTAGCTTGTTTTAGCTTTGTGTCGGCATCGATCAGAACGGCGCTGCATTTTTCGCACTCTCTAGCCGTCACATCATTTTCACTGCCGCAGGCGTGGCAGATTTTAAATCTAAAACGAAACCCACAAGGCTTTACATCAAGAGTAATGGGATCTTGAGTCGCGCCTCTGCATTTGCGACCGAAATGCTCGATCAAATTGCCATCATCATCCGCATAACCCCAAAAAATATTTTCAAATTCACACACTGGGCAAGGAACCCGCACGGGGACGGTGTCTTTGCTTGGTCGTTTGTCAGCGATTTCAGGAGCATAAATATCATGACCCATGCCCGTGTAGTCCAAAACATAGCAATCTTTTTTCTGATCGGATAAACGCAATCCTCGACCAACTATTTGTTGGTAAAGACTGTTGGATTCTGTTGGTCGCATGATAGCGATCACATCAACATGAGGAGCATCGAATCCAGTTGTCAGTACCGACACGTTCACTAGGTATTTGAATTTTTTATTTTTAAAATCATTAACGATATCATTACGATCTTTAATATCAGTATCACCTAAAACCACGCGTGCATCGCCAGCCGGCAAGTGAGACATGATTTCTTCAGCATGTTTTACAGAACTACTGAAAATCATGACGCCTTTTCGTTTATAGCGTTCCGTGATGTCGATAATATTTTTAATAATCAACGGAGTCAGACGTTTTTGGCTTTTGAGAATCTCTTCGACTTCCGCCGTAGTGTAGGTTCGATCTCGATCGGTTAGCTCAGAGAAATCATAACTCGTAACGGGAATATCAATTTTTACTGGTGCTGTTAGGAACTTGTTTTTAATCATGTACGCTAATGGCAGTTCAAATACGCATTGCTTGAAAAATCGTTTCTTGTCCGTTTTCATTTCGCCAGATTGATTGAATTCGTAAATCCAACCAAGGCCCATGCGATATGGAGTCGCTGTTAAACCCAAGATACATAAATCGGGATTTCGATCGCGCAGTTTTTTAATTACTTCTTGGTATTGTGTTTCGCTTTCATCCGCGACGCGATGGCATTCATCGATTACCAGCAATGAAAAATCATTAAAGAATTCATCAGGGGCACGTGCTACGGATTGTACGCTGCCAAAGATAGCTTTGTCGTCCCAATCTTTTTTCCCAAGGCTAGCTGAAAAAATCCCCGCCGATAATCCATAGCTTTTATATTTTTCGTAATTCTGTTCAACTAATTCTTTGACGTGCGCTAAGACTAATACACGGCCGCGAGCAATTCGTGCCAGTTCCGCAATCACCAAACTTTTTCCGGCACCCGTTGGTAAAACAATCACGATGGGTTCGCGTCGCTTTTGAAAAAATTTAACCGCGTTGTTAACGGCCTGTAATTGATAGTCCCGCAATTTGTACATTTGATGACTATACGCCGGGAGGGCCGCATCTGTAAATAATTTTACCTTTTTAGGGGGCTATGTTAGTTTTTGACAAAGAGAATTTTAAGTGAGGTTTTTAAAATGGATGAAAGCGATTTTGAAGGCACGTTGGTCTTAGAAAAACTAGCAGAGATCGATAAATTGGATGAATTTTTTGAAGCCATTGATTCCGACGATTTTAAAACAGCATCTAGGCTTATGAAGCTGGCCAAAGTCGATTCAGAAACGATGGCCATTGTTTTAAAAAAAATGAATGAATCAGACGGAAATCACTAAGGAAAAATACTTCGTAATTTAGCATCTCGTAAATATAAGCCAAGCCAAACAAAAATAGCGATATAGATTGGAAATAGCGTATGCGTGAAAAGTGGGTTGCCTACACGCACATGGCTGGCGATGGCGCCGCCCAAATAACCCGTCAGCAAAATAGCACCTAACAAAGCTGATCGAGGAATGGCGTACAGGATAGTGCAGATTAAAAGAATAGTTCCAACCATAGGCATTTTTTCGATTGGCCACTGCAAAGCGGCTCCAGCCTCTAAAGCTTCCGGTGGTAATTTATCCATAAAAAACTTTATAGTCGCATCAAAAAGCAAAAATGCGATAGCCAAACCACTCAGTACACGTCCAATCCAGATCTGTTTATTCATAGCTCACTCCTTAAGACATAGCCTGACAGATATTTTTAACGTGCACAATTATTTTAAGCTTCAGGGTTGGGCTTGCCTTTTCCTTTTCGGATCAGGCTAGGCAAACTCGTTTTAATGTAATAACCCCATCCTTGATGACAAGCCTCATAGCATTCCACATCGGGAGTTAGACCTTTGTGAGTAAATATCAATTCTGTTTTATCATCCTTCTTTTTGATTTCAAAAATAATTTCGGTGCCGTTCCATTCAGTCTGATTTTTTAGAAAATACAGACGAGCATCCGAAACTTTCCAAACAACTTTTTTGTTTGGTACAAGTTCAGATATTTTCTGAGTGGATTCATGCATGTCTTTATATTTATACGTGAACTTGCCACCTAGCTTATCGGATTTGCCTTTTAGTTCTTCTGACCACCAGCCACGAACATTATTTATGGCCTCGAAAACGTTTTTAGGAGTCTCGCTAAATAAAACTGTATAACTTAAATTCTTATTTTTTTTATCTGCGGGCATATTAGATTCCCTTTTCCAAATGAGAAGCGGCATCGGCGGTCGCTTTCTCTAAACCTTTGCGATGGCTGATTGAATTTTTTTGAGTGCTTTGGCCTTCGTGAATCATTTCCAATCGAGTGGAATTGCCGTCTTTTTCGGTAAACAACAAAGTCACTTTGCCCTCCGGCCATGCAAACATTAGTTTTTGATTAGGAACTGACTCTAGTATTTTTCCCTGACTAGCAAATAGGCTACTCGCGTTCTGGCAAAACTCGAAGGTTTTGGCTACGGGAGCTTCTAGGCCGCGAACCATCCGAATGCGGCCAGTTTGAATCTCGTCAGAAAAGTCACCCAAACCACCGTTCCAGCCGCCTTGATGTTGATCAGCGATAGATTGTGTTCTGAATCCTGTATGAACCAAAACTAATTTAGTTTTTTCACCTTCCGAGAAAAGTTCGATCGTTACAGTTGAATCTGGTTTTTGATCTGGGCTAAATTCTTGGCACCAGCTGAACACCACTTTTTTATCCGGAACGATTTCTAAAAACTCACCAAAGTGAGCCGCATTATAACGTTTAAACGTAACTTTGTATTGGCCGCCGACGCGAAAATCGATTTTCATTTCGGAATCGGCACCACAATTTAGAAACAAACGTCCTTCTTTGATCGCTTGGAAAACATCTGGCGCCGTGCGACTGATTACTTTTTCAGTTTTTACTTGGAATGACATATTACTTGCTCCTTAATTTGGAATTCTGCTTTATATTTTTTGGTGGTTTAATTTCTGATTCTAGGGTTTCTGCAAACATATCTAGACGATCGTTCCAGAATTGAGTGTAAAATTGAATGCACTCTTCTGCCGACTTAAAGGCGACGGGATTCAGTGTGCATTCATGAATACGACCCATTTTTTTTCGATTAAGTAATTTCGCTTTCTCTAAAATTTTGATGTGTTTTGAAATAGCAGCCAGTGACATCTTAAACGGATCAGCTAAAGCCGTGATAGTTTGTGTTCCATCATGCAACATTTTTAAAATCTGCCGACGTGTCGGATCGGACAACGCATAGAAAAGTAAATCAAGTTCAGAAGATTGAATGTTAACCATATGGTTAAATATTAAGCGAGACTGTAATATTAGTCAACCATTTGGTTAAATAATATTATAAGTATATGATATTGCGAGATATTTGGCGCCTCAATTTGCGGCTTGTCCTAGCAAACTATCGATTGGCCCCGGATATGTTTTGCTTAATCGAACAAATCCAAAGTTCTTGCGACGCTGCTAAATTTTGCGCGGCGTATTTGACCCAGACTACAGCCCCAAAACATGAAGACACAGAAACGACTTGGGTTGAAATGCGGACGCCGTCGTCGTTAAGCCAAATTGGGCTAAAGGTAAATGGGCGACAGGACCTGAAGAATAGTTTTAGTTTATAGGTTATCAAACGCCACAGGACCACCGCGAGCAATTGCGCGTTGGTATGCTGGACGTGATTGAATCGCTCTAATCCATTTTGTAATGTGAGCTTTGTTGTTTGTTAATCCTCTCGATGCTGCGGCCTCAAGAGGATAACTCATTTGTATATCGGCGGCGGAAAAAGACTCACCAGCAAACCAAGGACGGGAACTTAGTTCCTTATCTAAAAAATCAAAATTAGATTTGTATTGGGGACCGATTAACTTCTGCTGCATTCCGATTTCAAGTAAACGCGCAAACGGACGAATAATAATAGGAACAGGCGGCTTAGAAATTCGAGAGAAAACCAATCCTAAAAGCAATAATGGCATCAACGACCCTTCGGCATAGTGAAGGAAATACTGAAAATGGCGCCAATCAGCCGAGTTCGGTTTTGGTTGCAGACGGCCGTTGCCATAGGTCTCGAGTAAATAGGCAATGATAGCACCCGATTCTGCAACTTTTATTGAGCCGTCTTCTAGTACTGGCGATTTACCAAGGGGATGAATATCTTTAAGTTCTTTGGGCGCCAACATAGTTGTTTCATTACGCTTGTAAACACGAATTTCATAGGGTAATTCAAGTTCTTCTAATAACCAAAGAACACGGTTTGAGCGGGAATGGTCTAAGTGATGAACGGTAATCATATGGCCCTTTTTCAAATTGATAGATCTAGCGTTAACTTAACATACTGCAAAGCAGACGTCATTGATTAGAATTGGGTTATGAATGTTAACATTGGTTATCGAGTTAATTTGACGGAGGTAGTAAGTGAAAAAAATTTTAGTGATAAATGGTCATCCGAATATGGACTCTTTATGCACTCAGTTGGCAAAAAATTATGTCAATGCGGCCACAGATGCCGGCTTAGATGCTAAATTGATTAACCTCGCTGAATTAAAATTTGATCCGATTTTGCACAAAGGCTATAAAGCAATTCAAAATTTGGAACCAGATCTTATTAAATCACAAACTCAAATAAAATGGGCAGAGCATATCGTGTTCGTTTTTCCTATGTGGTGGGGCACGGTACCAGCGTTATTGAAAGGTTTTATAGATCGCGTATTTTTGCCAGGTTTTGCATTTAAATATCATGTGAATGATCCGTTCTGGGATAAACTACTAAAGGGGCGCAGTGGTAGAATCATTTTTACCACCGATGCACCTTGGTGGTACAATTGGTTGTTTTTGGGCGACCCAGCGATACGAATGATGAAAAAAGCTGTAATGGAATTTTCGGGAATTAAACCCGTCACCGTTACCCAATTCGATACAGTTAAAACTAGAAAACCGGAAGCCATTCAAATGTTTTTGCAAAAAGCAGCAGAGCTAGGACGAGCGGGGCTATGATGACTTATGGAAAAGTTCTTTTTTCTTCTGAAGTAGAAAACGCTATTAAAACTAAAAAGCCAATTGTTGCGCTCGAGTCCACTATTATTTCCCATGGAATGCCTTACCCGCAAAATTATGAAATGGCGTTGGCTGTGGAAACCAAAGTTCGATCAGCCGGAGCTGTTCCTGCTACGATTGCTATCATTGGTGGAGAACTACGTGCTGGCCTATCAACAAGTGAAATTGAAGCGTTCGCAAAAAAGGGAACACAGATTACAAAAGTAAGTCGACGTGACATGCCGATAGTAATAGCCAAGAAATTAGATGGAGCCACGACAGTCGCAAGCACGATGATTATTGCCAGCCTTGCAGGAATTCCCATCTTTGCGACTGGTGGTATCGGCGGAGTTCATCGCGAAGCCGAAACAACAATGGATATTTCTGCGGATCTTGAAGAGCTGGCTCAAACTAATGTTGCCGTCATCAGTTCCGGAGCTAAATCAATTTTAGATATCGGATTAACATTAGAATATTTAGAAACTAAGGGCGTTCCTGTTCTGGGTTATCAGACATCGGACATGCCAGCTTTTTACACTCGAGAAAGTGGTTTCAAAGTGGATGCGCGGGTTGAATCCGCTCAAGAGGTGGCTTCGATACTTCATGCTAAATGGAAAACCGGATTAAAAGGCGGCGTTGTCATCGCCAATCCAGTTCCCGCAGCCTATTCATTAGACTTAAAAGACATGGAGCGTGTAATTGAAAATGCACTCGCTGAAATGAAGCAAAAGGGTATCAAGGGTAAAGACTCAACACCATTTTTGCTAGGAAAAGTTAAAGAACTTACAGTAGGAAAAAGTTTAGAAACAAATATTCAACTTGTCCTAAACAATGCCCGCGTGGCTGCCGAAATCGCGGTAGCGTATTCTAGACAATAACTTTTTTAACAAATTCTGATTTCAAATTCATCGCTCCAAAGCCATCGATCCGGCATGAAATGTCATGCCCATCGCCAGCATCAGTAAGACGAATATTTTTAACTTTGGTTCCGACTTTGACCGCAGAATTGGAACCTTTGATTCGTAACTCTTTAATTAACGTTACCGAGTCGCCGTCATTCAAAATATTTCCGAAGGCGTCTTTTATGAGATGAGTATCTGAAGCGGTATCTGTCACAGCGGCTTGAGCCGACGGCACCCATTCATTGCTACAGTCGGGGCACATCCATAGATTTCCGTCTTGATATACATTTTCAGATTTACATTTTGGACATTGAATTGATTCGCTCATTTTTTATCCTTAGTTTGTTGCCATAGTTTTTTTCAAAGTATCACGTCGTTCATTTAGAGTTAACACATAAGTCTGTGATTTAGGTTCATAAGTCGGTTGCGCAAAGAACGGATGATTTCTATTTTTACCAAAAATAAATCCCTTCAGGATAAACGGCACTACAGAAAAAAAATCTCGAGGAGCAAATTTGGCTGACGTACCCTTGGGCGGTTGACCTTTTGCAAACTTACCCATGACTCGGCTCTTAACTTCACCTAAGATTTCTGTCTTTTGATTGTCGTCTTTGAATGGTAACATGACTGACAACATTCCGACCCATGGCAGTTTTGCTTGCGTATTAGCAATCGGAGTTTGGCAACACGAAGCATACCAGCGATAAAGCCCTTTTGGAGATAAACGAATTCCGCGAATTAAATCCTGACCTTGAATGATTTTAAAATTAGACGGATAAACGGGGATAATTTCAGAACCGCCGTTGATGTCTAGAAGGTCTTGTTTGTTGATGAAATGTAAAAAGCATTGGCAGTCATCACAATAGCAGACTAGGCGGCCCGGGCACTGATTTGGAAAATTATCAATTTCACCTTTTACGGATCCGCATTGGCACTGTATGTTCATACTTTATCTCCGGACCTAGATTAGAATATTGTAGTCCTAATGTTAAGTACGAAAATTAAAGAATAAGAACTATTTTGAGATGAAAAACTCATCTGTGATATTAGCGTTCTTTTTAAAGACCTCGTCATGTGATATAACGATAACGGCGCCTTGAAATTCTTTGACCAAATTTTCTAAAAACGCGATGTTCGGTAAATCCAAATTATTAGTGGGCTCGTCTAAAATAAGTAGTTCCGGCTTTTGAGCACTCAATAGTCCTTTGGCCATCGCGGCTCGCAAGCGTTCTCCGCCGCTTAGGGATTTAACACTTTGAAAAACTGTCTCTTTTGGAAATAGAAATCTAGCCAAACCATTGCGAATTTCGCTCTCATCCAGATTTGCTGTATCCTGAATGTTTTTAAAAATGCTTTTTTCTTCATCCAAAATAGCGCAACGCTGATCGACATAAAGAGTCGCTAAATTTCCGCATCGTAACTCGCCTCGGGTTTCATATTTTGTTTCAGAAGTTTGATCTAAGATAAATTTTAGTAATGTCGATTTGCCGGAACCATTGGAGCCTTTCAATGCAACTCGAATATTTCCTCGCCAAGTAAAAATTAAATCGGCGGGATACAGCCAATTTTGAAATTTGATATTGAAATGGTCGGCTTCGGCGACTAATTTCTGTGCCGGGATTTTTTTCCCGGAAAGATCGGCGTACATAATGGGATCTTTTTTCAATTCGGCAAAAGCTTGATAGGCGTCACGAACCTTTTGCTCAGCGTGTTCGGAAGTCGTGACGTCAATTTGCCCGGTAGTTACTTGAGCTTTACGTTTGCGGGCGCCCAATAGAATTTTTGGAATTCCTCCGCGTGAAGCGACTTCGGTGCCACGTTGATTTCTTTTCTCCTGTTTCAGTTTTTTACTGATCCGCACTTGATGGGCCTCGTCGCGATCACTACGTGCTTTTTCCAGCACATGGCTCAAGTTAGTGCGCTCGGATTGCTTTGCTTGTTCATATAACTCCCAGCCATCTCCAAATTTGCTAAGGCCACGATTAGAAAGCTCGAATATGTCCTCACATAATTGCAAGCATTCACGATCGTGAGATATAACCAAAGCGCCGCCGTCGCGTTCACGCAAAAACTGCAGCAAAGCCTGACGGCCCTCGCGGTCCAAATCATTTGTCGGCTCGTCCAAAATCAAAAATTGATCACCAATAGATTTTGCTAAGCGGACACGCATCCATTGCCCGCCACTTAAATGCGTACACAGAGTTTGGCGATCGATATCGCCAATTAGTTTTTCTCCCAGCGCTGACCAAATGTAATCGAATGCTATAAACTCATCGACGGTAATCGCATCGGGTAGCTGTCGTTGAGGGAAAAAGGTGATACTCGTATGACGGCGGATAGTTCCTGTTGTAGGTTCTATTGTGCCCACAAGCAAATTAGCCAAGCAGGTCTTGCCAACGCCGTTAGGTCCAACAAGCGCCGTTAGTTTTGATTGAATTGAAAAATTTAAATTTTTAAAGAGTACGCGTCCGCTAGGAAGCTCCAGCGAAACGCCACTTGCAGTGACGATCGAACTCATAAATAAACCTCTCACACAGGATGTGTGGATAAAATTAATTAAAAAAAAATTTACTGGTTTATTTATGCTCGCATAGGTCTCTGGCTTTAGAGGCCAGAGACCATTAGGATAAGCGCAAATGAATTAGATTTCAATAGGCTCGATATTAGCCCATGAAATTATGTAGTTACATGTTGTTTAAAGATTTCATTGCCGCATCGTAATTTGGTTCATTTACGATATCTGCGACTTGTTCAGTATAAAGAACTTTGTTGTTTTCATCTAGAACGATAACAGCGCGTGAACACAATCCCGCCAGAGGACCGTCTTGAAGTTGCAAACCATAATCTTTAGCAAATGTGCTGCGGAATGAAGATAGAGTTTCCGCATTCGTGATGCCTTCAGCACCGCAAAAACGTTTTTGAGCAAATGGTAGATCTGCAGAAACATTTATTACCACTGTGTTTTTAACATTTGCGGCATCTTTGTTAAAATGTTTTACGGATAGTGCACATGTTCCGGTATCAATGCTAGGAAAAATATTTAATACTTTTTTCTTTCCAGCAAAAGAACCTAAATTTATCTCAGATAAATCAAGTTTTGTTAATTTAAACTCTGGAGCTGTTGTTCCTATTTTTGGAAGTTCGCCTGTTGTGTTAACTGGATTGCCTTTTAATGTGATTTTTGCCATAAAAATTCTCCTTTTAAGTAATGATCGTCACTGTACACTAAGAAATCGAACATCAAACAGAAAATGGGAGGCGTTATGTCTTTTTCTGTGAAACATATAACCACAACAATTAAGAGATCTGTGGGCGATGTAAACTCATTTACCTAGAATGTCGGCATCTGAATTCGAAAAAGACTCTGGATTGGTCGCTTCAGATCCTAAAAAATTGAAGACGATTCTTAAAAAACTAGTGATTTCAAACATTTAAAAAATAGTTTGACGGCGTTTTATGTTTTGCCTATAATTAACTAGTAGGTTAATTAACAGAAAGGTTTAATACAATGCAGGACAATTTAAGTGCGACCTTTTCAGCGTTGGCCGATCCCACTCGGCGAGCTATGTTGGCCCGACTGTCTGAAGGCGAAGCCAATGTTTCGGATCTAGCGAAACCATTTCTAAATAATATGAGTCTTCCCGCAATTACAAAGCATCTGAAAGTGTTAGAAAAAGCTGGCTTGATTACTAAATCAAGAGATGCACAATGGCGCCCTTGTAAAATTAATGCTGAGGCATTGAAAGATGTCGCGGGTTGGATGGAACAATATCGTGTGTTCTGGGAAGAAAGCTTCGATCGATTAGATGAATATTTAAAAACTGTAACTGGAAATAAAAATAAGAAAAAGAAAGGAAAAGCCAATGCCCGCAAAAAGTAAATCAAATGAAATTAATATTATCCGAATCTATGAAGCGCCTGTAAAAACAGTCTGGGATGCCTGGACTGACCCTAAGCAAGCAGCGAAGTGGTGGGGACCTCGTGGTTTTACAATAACTACGCATAGTAAAGATTTACGAGTGGGCGGGACTTGGGACTACACAATGCATGGACCTGATGGCGTCGACTATCCTAATACTACTAAATACTTTGAAGTCGAAACGTACAAAAAACTTGTATACGACCATGGTGGGTATAAAGATCGTCCACCTTTGTTTCGAGTGACTGTTTTGTTTAGCGAAGAAAAAGGAAATAAAACTAAAATGGATATGACGATGGCGTTTGCTACACCAGAAGTGGCGGCAGAATCTCGCAAATTCATTAAAGCAGCCGGTGGAAATGCAACATGGGATCGCTTAGCCGAATATGTTGAAAAGGAAAAAACAAATAAAGAAATTTTCGTTATAAACAGGTCATTTGATGCTCCTGTGAAAACTTTGTTTGCAATGTGGACGGATCCAAAACACGTCGAACAATGGATGCCGCCTACCGGAATGCAGATGAAATTTTTGGAAGCGGATATCCGACTCGGCGGGAAAACTAAATACTTTATGACTGGCAACGGTATCACGATGTATGGCAGAGCCGAGTATTTGAAAATCGACAGTCCAAATTTGATCGTGTACACACAGCAATTTTGTGATGAAAAAGGCAATATTAGCCGCCATCCATTCGCTCCGTTGTGGCCCGAGACAATGTTAACTACAGTGCAATTTATGGAAGAAAGTCCTGAACAGACTCGAGTGACTGTAACTTGGGAAGCTTACGGAAGTTACACGCCAGCTGAATTGGCTGAATTTGTGAAAGAGAAACCAGGTATGACGATGGGCTGGACTGGTTCAATGGATAAGCTGGAAGGGTATTTGGAAAAGAAATAGATCCCGAAACTGTTCAGTTGACCCTTTTTATATAGGCAGTCAGAATTTGTATATGCTGGACAATGTTAGTAAGGGCATACTCTTTTTAAAAATTTTTGCTATTTCTTTTATAGTTTTGGGATTGAGCTATTGGCAATCCCAAACGCTACCTAAAAAATTTGTTTCTTTAGATAATTTACGAAAAGAGCCGCTACAAGCAGAGACAGCTAAAAAGCCATTTAAAGTCGAAGCTAAAGGCAATAGCTACCAAATTGAGCCTTTGTTTGATTATGAAATTTGGGGTTTGGTGGTATCAGATCATGATTCTGATAGCTGGACAGATAATGTCCATGAATCTTGGGGTGATTACATTAACACCAAAGATATTTGTGTTATTTGGGGCGCCAACATTACAAATCCACTTTTAAAAAAGCTGAATTTTAGTCATGGAAACTTTTTCTGCTATGTGAATACAAAAAGTACAGAAGCTTGGCAGAGTTTTGATAAAAATAAATTATCAAATAACCACCTAATACCGGCGAATAAAGAAATCGAATACCTGATTAGAAAATCACACGTCGGCGATGAAATTCGAATCAAAGGACAATTGGTAAATTATAATGTTAACACAGGACCTTTTAGAAAAACCAGTACGGTTCGCACGGATACCGAAGGTGGGGCTTGTGAAATCATATACGTAAATGAATTTGAAACTCTTGCTCGAAACAATAAAATATGGTTTCAACTTTTAATTATAAGTAAAATTGTTTGCGTGTTGTCACTGCTTGCTGCCTTGGTTTTCCTGGTGGGTGTGCCGTTTCTTTACCATCACGACGAGTAACAAATGGATGCTTGCTTTTTATTGATTTAACCCGAAAGTAAAACTCAATATGAAAAAAAATAATTTTTTTGGAATGGGATTTGGGCTTATGATTCCAATCACAATGGGGATCATTCCGTTTGGCGCCGTTGTGGGAACAATGTGCTCAGAAGCCAAGTTTAGTTTTATTCAAACGATGGGGATGAACTTTTTTGTTTACGCGGGAGCTGCACAACTGGCTGCTATTGATCTAATGACGAAAAACGCAATTGTTTGGGTTGTGATTGCGACGGGGCTTGTGATTAACTTGCGTTTTTTGCTGTACAGTGCAGCGATGGCTCCTTACTTAAAGAACTCAGGTTTTCTGGTTAAGATCGTTTCGGCCCATTTGCTGACGGATCAAAGCTATGCTGTCATGTCAGCAAATCATGATAAACTACCAACTAATAAAGATGCTGTACAATTCAATATCGGCGCGGCTGCGTGTATGATTTTGGTTTGGCAGCTCAGTGTGTTAGCCGGGTTTACGTTTGGAAATTTTGCGCCGCCGTCTTGGAGTCTAGATTTTGGAGTTCCCATCAGTTTTGTGGCGCTTGTGTTGCCGACTTTAAAAAATAGAAACTATGTTGTTGTAGCCACCTTTTCGGCCATCATATCAATTTTGCTTTATTCCGTACCTATGCGATTAGGTCTTATTTTAACTGCTGGGTTGTCTATCCTACTAGCAATGCATTTGACGCGAAAGAAGACTCCGTGATGGCCGCTAGTTATTTTTGGACCGTTATCATATTATTGGCGCTGGGGACATTTTCTATTAGGATTTCTATCATTGCGATCTCTGGCCGAATTCAGATTTCAGATCGTGCAAAGGAACTATTTTCTTATATCCCTGCGGCGATCCTGCCGGCGTTCATTGCTCCAGCGGTATTTTTTCATCAAGGGCAAGTGAACTGGCTTCAAGGAAAAGAAAGACTAATTGTTTTAATACTGGCTGTTTTAGTTTCTTTGAAAACTCGTAGCACAGTGGTTACGATTATTTTTGGACTGGTGGCGCTTTATGCTATTGTTCATCTGGGCGGGGGTTTTTAGAATGCGAAATATATTTCTTGTTCTTCTCATAGGTCTATCTGCATTTGCGAAAACAGACCTTTCCGGGAACTGGGCTTCTGAGTGTAATCTTATCGACAAACATTCCTTCAAGTCTAAAATTGTCTTTAAGGGCGCCACGGAAAAGGTAGAATTCAAGTTGTTCGAAGATGCAAAATGCTTAGACCATTCGTTAACCGTAGTTTACGAAGCTATATTCATTACGGGTGCTAAATTTGGCGAAGGAAAGAAATTTAATAGTTTGCCGACTAAAGTTCAAATGTCTGTGCATTTACCAGCCGTACTCGAGCAGTTTAACAAAACAGATTCTGAAGATGGCTGCGGGATTAAAAACTGGAAACTAAATATCGCACAAGATGTCTCGGGAAAATTTTGCCGGCCATTTAAGATGCCATCTGTGGGTAAGACTGTATACGATATGTTTAAATTAAATTTGAATTCCTTGGTTTTTGGCGGCTTGCCGACTAAGTGGGATATGTCAGACCCTACAGTACGTCCTGACAAACTTTCTAAAGTTGAATTTTGGATCGAAAAAAATAAATAGTAGGCCGAAGGATTGCACTACATCGAGACGACAGACTCATGTCATCTACTGGTTGCAGTGGGGGGGCATTTTATGGATCGATCAAAACGGAAACTATTTTCGTTAAAAGCAATCACTCTTCTTGGACTATTTTTTTTAAGCTGTAATGGTGATGATGGCTCATCAGGCGATCCAGTTGCTGTTCGTGCCTTAGGGCAGCCAAATCAAGGCGGCGAAGGAACGTTGATCTATCGCAATAATAAGGCCGCGGCCGCGTATAGTTTTGCTTCATCATCTAATTTCGAATTTGATCCTGGAGAGTCACCAACATCGGGAATCGGCATCGGTGCCTCGCGAACGGGGCAATTAGTAACAGGACAAAAAGGCGACCGCGAAGGAAAAGATTTTTTCATCGCCGTCTACAACAGTGCCGGAAATCAAACACGTCGTATTGGCATCAAGCGTTTTTTTTCGAAAATCACGAGTGCGTTCAGTTTTAGTCCAGATGAAAAAGCATTGGCATTTTCTGTAGATGAAAAAATATCACAGACTAACTCACAGCGAATTCAACGTGTTGTGATTCTGAATCTAGTGAATGAGTCGGTGCAAACACAAATTGATGATTTTGAATTTCCAGTGTGGGTTCAAAATACGGGCGAACTAATTAGCCGCAGTAGTCAAAATGGGCAGTTACATTTATTTGACACCGGTTTTGTGAATAGGGGAGCCATTGGTAGTGTCGTAGTTTTAAATCGAATTGCTAGTTATGACGTTTCGGCGGATGGTCGTTTTGTGATTTGGGAAGATAAACAACTGATTTACGCATTTGATCGTACTTCAGGAGTTCAGTGGAAAGCGGTCGAAGATAGAACCAACGCGATTTATGCACCACTATTTGCACCTAATGGCCGTCTGCTAGCGCTTCACGCAAAAAAAGGGAATTCATACAGTCCCCATATTGTCCCATTTGTTGTAGGAAATACGGTCAATTTGGAATCGGATATTCACGCATTAACAAACAGTTCCATTTCAGAAACTTTTGGACGCATGGGTTGGTTTGAATAACAACTAATCCTTTGCCAATTTTTGCCTATGTGCATGATTAATTACAAATTTTCGCATGAAATACGCCTCATTTTTATTTCCCGATTTTTTGGTTGCTCGATCCCCGAGCACTTGCTATCCCATTTAGATGACTAAAAATAATTTAAATCAAAAAAAATCAATCGTCGGTCCAATGAAGAGTTCAAGCATTGAGAAAAAGGCACTGGTTGTCTTTTTAATTATTTTCGTAGCAGTCTTGGTTGGTGCATGGGGATACGCCATGAAGCTAAGACAAACTGTAGTTGCAAACAATGCAGCGGTCACTGTCGATCCTGGAGCATTGATTGAAGTTGAACGCATGAAAAATTTAGCGGAAACGCAAATTGCTAATAGTCGTTCATTTTTCCTTTTAGGTTCAAAAGTTCTTTACGACAAATCAAAACAAGACAAACAAAATTTAATGGAAGCTCTTTCGAACTTTCAAAAAAAATATCCTTTGCCTCAGATTCCTGAAATCGTTCATCGATTTGATTCCATTCAAACTCAGCTTCAGGAATTTTTTGAACAAGGTATGGAATTCAGAGAAAAACAAACCGAATCAAAAATTGTTGGGCAGTTCTATCAATCTAAATCGTCTCCATTGCTAAAACAAATGAACGATAATTTGGACGAGATGAAGAATCTGCACGCAGCAGAAATTAATCGTGCACAAGCAGAATCACGTACGGCCGCTCTTGGGGTTGAAAGCAAAATTCCAGAAGGCATGGTTGTATTGACAGCTTTGTTGGCGGCGATCTTTTTTGGAATGTCAGTTTTAGTCGTAAAAGTATTAAGTCAACGTCGTCGTCAATTAGCAGAACGTGATCGTCTAGTTAACGAAGCCAAAAGCGCAGTTCAAGCACGTGATGAGTTTATTTCTGCGATCAATCACGACTTTAAAGATCCCTTAGAGCATTTAAATCAAATTGCAGAAATTCTAACTAACTTTTCTGAATCAAGTCCTATTCAAGACAGCGGCGAGCTTGTTAAAACAGCCGTTGCAGAAATCGAAACATTAATCAGAGATATTTGTGATCAGCGAATGGCGGACCAAAGTGGACTGACTCTACGCTTAGATCAAATGGCCGTTGATGATGTTCTTGATGATGCACGAGTCATGATGCAGCCTTTAGCTAAACAAAAAGGAATTCGTTTACAATTTGAATCAGCAAATCCTCCAGTACTAGCCTTCATGGATAAAGAACGTGTATTACGAGTTTTGGCTAACCTTCTTGGAAACGCGATCAAATTCAGTCCAAAAAATAGTAAAATTACCGTTAAGGTTCGTGGCGATCAGCAGTTTGTTAATATCTCTGTAGCAGACAGTGGACCAGGCATTCCAGAAAATAAAATACCCGGTTTGTTCACTCAATTCTGGCAATCACGTAAAACTGCAGAACAAGGTGCCGGAATTGGTTTATCTGTTGTGAAAACTATTATTGACGCTCACGGCGGAACAGTGCGTGTAGACAGCCACGGTGGATCAGGAAATACATTTACATTCTCACTTCCTAAACGTCGTCCTGCCGGAGCTGAATTGAAAAAAGCGACGCCTATTCGTTACACGACAAAATCACGTTCACAATCGGATGTGTTTACTGAGGGACCGGGACCAGCGGCTCCGCTTTAATTAGCTGCGGTGGCGTGTTGACACCATTTGCTTTGGCAAACGCATTGCTATGCTATCTGATTCATGGGGGATATATGAAAACACTTGTTTCGATAATCATGGTTCTAGTTTCGACTGTCGCTATGGCAGGGATTGAAGATTGTATAAAAACGGTTCGTGCCGAATGGCCTTACCCTGCTGTTGCAGAAGCGGCTAAGCAATGTCAAGGCGGAGTGAACTCTAGCTGTATTACTTATGTAAAATCTGAATGGCCATATCCAGCAGTGGCGGAAGCAGCAAGAATTTGCCAAGGAAATGTAACTGAATCCTGCATCAAATATATTCGTAGCGAGTGGCCGTATCCAAGCGTAACAGAAGCTGCAAAAATGTGTAAATCAAATGCATGCGAGCAACAGTAATCAGGTTTTCTAAATGACTAAAACTTGATTGCCGGTATAAAGGATCATCAGGAGGGTCTTCTATGATTTTAGTTATCGGCAACAAGCGCTTATCGAGTTGGTCACTGCGACCGTGGTTAGTGGCCACTCATTTTGAAGTTCCATTTCAAGAAAAACTAATCTTTTTGGATCAGCCGACAACTACAAAAGAAATTATGGAATTTTCTCCTTCAGGAAAAGTTCCCGCGTTGGTTGATGAAGGTCAAACGATTTGGGATTCATTGGCTATTTGCGAATATCTAAGTGATAAATTTCCAAATAAAAATATGTGGCCATCTGATCCGTTGAAAAGAGGATGGGCGCGTTCTGTTTCTGCTGAAATGCATTCTGGCTTCCAAACAATGCGGCAATTGATGTCTCATGATTTACAAAAACAACATAAGACTTTTGTGTCCGACGCGGCTCTTGTAGATATTAGTCGAGTAAAAGAAATTTGGACAGAGTGCTTGAAAAAATCGGGTGGGCCGTTTCTATTTGGTTCTTTTTCAATTGCCGATGCGATGTACGCACCAGTAGTAAATCGATTCATCACGTATGCCGTTCCAATTGATCAAGCTGCGGAGTCGGAGATTTCAAAATATATGAAATCTATTCGTGAATTGCCAGCCCATCGGGCATGGATTCAAGAGGGCCTGAAAGAAACAATCGAAACGCCATTTCACCCGTAAAAATGAGTTTATTTAGATAATGCTTTGTCGGCAGAAAGATTGCCGGCACCAGTGATCATCAAGCTAATTGCCAGACCGATCGCTAAAATGAAGTATTCGATACCTTCACCCTTTTGGTTGCCAAACCAGTTCATGAAAAAGCCATTTTGAGCATGAACCATTAACGCAGCAACGAGCATAGTAAACCCGACTCCAAAAGCAGCCACACGAGTTAGTAAGCCCGTAATTAATCCAAGCGCTCCAAAGAACTCAGCAATAATAGGTAGCAGCGCTATGAGATATGGCATTCCTTGCGAAGTGAAAAAATCCATTGTGCCCGTAAATCCATAACCACCATACCAACCAAGTAGTTTTTGAGCTCCGTGTGGAAACATGGCCACGCCCAAAGTTACGCGTGCGACCAATGGTCCGTAGGAGTCTGTTGTTTTCATTAGTTTTTTTAGCGCATTCATAGTGATTACCTCCGTAGTTTATTCTTTAATGATTTAAGTATCGCTTTAAAAATGTATTTGCAAAAGTAGACAAAATTAGTAATCATTTTTGCATTTATGCAAAAATGGAGATCAGAATGGATTTGAATCTTTTAAATACGTTTGTGGCGGTAGTCGAAGCCGGTTCGATGACTCAAGCGGCTCGTCGATTGAAGCAACCGATCTCTAGGGTAAGTCGAGCTTTGAGTCGATTGGAACGGGATTTAAATCAGCATTTGATCTTGCGTACAACGCGATCATTTAAAATTACGGCAGCCGGACAAAACTTATTTCGAGAAGTGCAGCCATTAATTAAAAAAATATCCGGTCTTGAACAATCCATCAATAACGAGAGTGAAGAATTGGTAGGCGTTGTTCGCATTACAGCTCCTGAAGATTTCGCTCATACACTATTGTCTACTATTGTTACTGAGCTCAGTATATTGCATCCCGGTTTACAACTAGATTTAAATTTAACGGATGATTACGTGGACCTTGTACGCACCGAAACTGACATAGGAATTCGGGGTGGGAGACTGAAAGACTCTTCACTAAAAGCCAAATATGTTGGGGATTCTGTTTTTTCTTTTGTGGCTTCGCCTAGCTATATTGAAAAATTTGGTGCGCCTAAAAAACCAGAAGAGTTAGCTAAACATCGCTGTATCTATTCCCCACTTGGCTCAAGCAGTCAGCGTAACGAGTGGGTTATCACAAATGGAAGTCGCACAGAGAAAGTTCCACTTAAGGCACAATGGAAAATTAATCATAAAGGTCTTTGTGCGATCTTAGCTAAAGAGGGGCTGGGAATTTCTCTACTGCCATGGCCAATGGTGGCACGATATATTGAAAGCAAAGAACTAGTACAAGTCTTGCCTGCATGGGGTTTGGAGTCGGCACCTGTGCATCTCGTTTTTCTGCCGCAGAAAATAATGTCGCGCCGAGTGCGTGAGGTCGCAAATTTTTTGGAAGTGAAACTCAAAAACCTTTTACCTAAAGCAAAATGAGTGTCACTTGCCCTAAGTCCGTAGTTACAAAATTTATTCCAAATTTGATTGGACGCCATTTTCATTTATACATACTATTTGGTATGTAATGGAGGTCTTATGCAAAAAATTTATCCGTGTATCTGGCTCAAAGAGCGAGCCGATGAAGCCGCGAAATTCTATGTGTCGTTATTTGAGAATTCAACAATAGGTTTTACGTCATATGTTGGAAAATCAGGAGCCGAAATTTCAGGACAGAAAGTAGGGTCGGTCCTGACTGTCGATTTGGAAATAGGTGGTCAGTCAATGCAGCTTCTAAATGGGGGAACATACTATAAATTGAATCCATCGACTTCGATTTATGTTTGGTGCGAAACCGAAAAAGAAATAGATCACCTGTGGAAAAACCTGTCGGCTCAAGGGACTGTGTTATTTGAATTGCAAAAATACCCGTGGGCAGAAAAGTATGGCTGGTGCACAGATCGTTTCGGATTGTCTTGGCAATTGATGATTGGTAAAGGGCCTGCTAAAATAGCTCCGGCTTTGCTATTCACTGGCGAAGCTTATGGCAAAGGCGAAAAGGCCGTTAATTTCTATTTATCAAAATTTAAAAATTCAAAAATTGAATTCATGCATAAAGATCCCTCGACCAACACAGTTTTACATTCTGTTTTCAAACTAGATGGTGTTCCCTTTGTATTGATGGAAGGACCTAGTAAGGGCAAAGAAGAAATGGGTTTAAACGGAGCTATGTCGTTTGTGATAAATTGTAAAGATCAGAACGAAATCGATATATATTGGAATTCTATCAAACGCGCTGGTAGCCCCGAGGCCTGCGGCTGGATCGAAGATGAATTTGGAGTTTCTTGGCAAGTCGTGCCCGAGATGTTGATGGAATTGTTTAAAGATTCAAACTCTAAAAAAGTGGAATCGATGATGGCCGCAATGATGAAAATGGAAAAACTAGAAATCGAGCTGCTTAAGAATGCGTTTGATAAGCCGGTTTTTGAGAGTTGACATAGCGATCCTATCAGTAAGTGCTGAGTTTACCTCTAGCGAAATTAGAAAAGGTATGTCGATGAAGTCAAATGCTCCGGGCACAGTAGCCAAGTATGCCGAAAGTTTTCCAAAATCCACGCAAACGATTATCAAGAAGATGCGTGCAACGATAAAGAAGGCGGCCCCTAAAGCCGTAGAATCAATTAGCTATCAGATGCCGGCGTACAAACTCAATGGTGTGTTAGTTTATTTTGCGGCGTATGAAAACCATATTGGTTTTTACCCAACACCCAGAGGTATTGCTCCCTTTAAAAAGGAGCTGGTCAAATTTAAATGTTCCAAAGGAGCTATTCAATTTCCTTTAGATAAAAAAATACCATGGGCGTTAGTTTCAAAAATTGTACGATATCGGGTGAAGGAAAATCTGGCCAAATCGAAACGTACTAGTATACTCTCGAAAAATAGAAGAAAGTGAGATCACAATGGCTTCAAACGTATATGATTTTTCAATTCCCAAAATAGATGGTAAACCTTCGTCATTGTCTGAATATAAAGGCAAAGTGATGCTTATCGTGAACGTCGCTTCAGAATGCGGTCTGACTCCACAGTACGAAGCTTTAGAAAAGACATATGAGCACTATCGCGCTCAGGGGTTAGAAGTTCTGGGTTTTCCTGCTAATGAATTTGGCGCTCAGGAGCCTGGCACTAATCAACAGATTCAAGAGTTTTGTACATCTAAGTTTGGAATTAAGTTTCCGATGTTTCAAAAGATTGCAGTGAAGGGCCCAGAGCAACATCCGCTTTATAATTATTTAACGACAACCAAACCTGACGCTATTCAAATTCCTAATTCAAAATTAGAACCTGATTTGGTTGGGTACGGGTTTAAACGTGAAGTTAAAAAAGACATTCTTTGGAATTTCGAGAAATTTTTGGTGAATCGTCAAGGTCAAGTGGTCGCGCGCTTTGCTCCTGATATGACTCCTGATGATCCTACATTAACGAAAGCTATTGAGGACGCACTCCGTTAGAAGTTCGTCACTTTAAAGAGAAAAGCCTTTTTCTTGAAAGGCTTTTATAAATTTACTTTTTCCATCGCTGGTAACGATATTTCCATGGGCCATAATAATTTGGTCAAAATTCCAATTTAAAACACTTTTCGCTGAACTGGCAAAGGCCGCTCGATTTTTAATTACACTCATTGTTAGTCGACTGACGCCAAATTTTTTGTATGTGCCAACGAGTCTTAACATGATTGGTGCCGCCCAACCCTTTGGGTGAGTTAAGTTAAACAAAAGGTCTGTTACAATAAGAGATCGAGTCGTTTTATCAAAGAATACAACTTCACTTAATTTTGGCATCCCTTTTAAAATTAAAAAATCAATATCTTCAGCGTGAGTCCAGGCATCCTGTCCAAATATTTTATTCCATTTTATTTCTGGAAGTTTTTCTTTGCAGCCCTCTGGTCCCCAGATCGTGGCATTTTTAAATCTCGCACTAGTTTTAGCTAAATACAGATGATGCAACAGCGACGGCGCTACTAAGTCTGTCACTGGTCCAAGCGCTTCAATTTCTTTTAACTGCTTTTCAGTAAAACGGATTGGCGATATAATGACGACGCCTTTTGGAGTTTTAATTACGGTTGAGCGAAGTGGCAGAACAACCATCTTTGCCGGCATATTTAATTCAGATTCGAAAAAATGAATACTCATGCCATTTAGTTTATACACCCTGAACATGCATCGGCAAGGGGATATGTTGACGTTAATAGCCTTCAGAGTTAACTATTCCTCTAACAAACTAATGAACTTAATCTTGGAGGCTACATGAGCAACAGAAAAGCAGACTATCCTATTCATCCACAATTCACTGAGCGTTGGTCACCTCGTGCATTCTCTAACGAAGAGATTTCTGATGAGACTCTAAAGACAGGATTCGAAGCGTCTCGATGGGCACCGTCGGCAAGCAACAGTCAACCGTGGAGATTCATGTACTCTCGTCGAGGGACACAAACATGGGATCTGTTTAATAGTTTTCTAGTAGAGGCGAATCGCAATTGGGCTACTAAGGCGTCTGCACTTGTAATCATCTTATCTAAAAAAGATTTTAAATCGGGCGACAAAGTCGCATTCTCTGATAGTCATTCATTTGATACGGGTTCAGCGTGGATGAGTTTTGCTTTAGAGATGAACAAGCTAGGTTGGTTCACTCATGGCATGGCCGGTATTCATCATGCTCAAATCAAGTCTGAATTTAAAATTCCGGACAACTTCACAGTTGAGGCAATGGTTGCTGTAGGTAAATTAGGTGATAAAACAACATTACCTGACTACCTTCAAACACGCGAGGAACCAAATGCGCGTAAGCCTGTAAAAAGTTTCGTAAGCGAAGGCAGTTTTCCAAGCGATTGGCTTAAAACAGAGTAGGCAGCTAGGCGTACTATTTGCTCAACCCTAAGCAGTCTTTCTTAAACGAAATAAGGGGTACTATATGCTTAGGGTTTTGAAATTAATACCATTGGTTGTCGTGGCCATGTTTCATATCGGCTGTAACAAAGACTCGAGCAAAGCAGCGCCTATCGTTGCGGCTCCATTAAACGCCGCGGGACTGAACATTAAAAATGAGTGTCCTTCCATCCGTCAAAATTTGGAAACCAATCATTACTCAGTTACTCCAGGAGTTTACTTAACACCCCTGATGAAAGCGGCGTTTGCAGGCAATGTTTCCAAAGTTCGATCGTTGCTAATGCATGATAAAAATATAGATATGAAAGATCGTTACGGAAGAACGGCATTACAATATGCAATTCTTGGAGGTAACAATGATACGTTTCAAATTTTGCTCCGTGCCGGTGCGAACATAAATTTGCAAAATACGTTCAAAGCATCGTCGGCTCATTTGGCAGCAGTATGGAATCGCACGGAAATGGTTAAGCAGATGGTAAATTCTGGACGATTAGATGTAAATACCACAAGCAAATTTCATGGTCTCACAATGTTACATTCGGCAGCGGCTAATTGTAACTTAGATCTAATTCAGTTTTTAATTCAGCATGGCGCCGATGTAAATAAAAAGAGCAGCGATGTGAAAAAGAACGAACTGCTAGTGACTGGCAGAACTCCTTTGAAAGAAGCCATGGCTGTGAGTGCCGGGGAATCAATCGATTTACTTTTGCAACTAGGTGCCGATCCTAGCTTGTAACTTGTTCGATAACAGGTTAAGTCTTATTAAATTCTCGAAAAAAACCAACTCAGTAGTGGAGGCCGCGTGGATTTTTTGAAAACATTTGGCCTATCACTTGTATCCTTCACAGTTCTAGATTTTCTATGGTTTAAATTTGCAGTGAAGGATTTCAACCTAAAAGAACTAGCAGAGATCGGCCGTATTAAAGACGGCGAATTTGATTTGGTCCTAGCACCCGCCATTGGAACATATTTTCTGATGGCCCTTGCTATGTCTTTGTTTGTCGCTCCCGGTTTTTCCGAAAACGATGCGTGGTGGAAAACATTTCTTTTAAGTGCGGGAATGGGATTAATTATATACGGCATTTTCGATTTGACCAATTTAGCCATTCTTAAAAATTATCCGATAAAATTTATGATGGCCGATATGGCTTGGGGCACTTTTGTTTTTGGCTTGGTCGGATGTTTGGTTCGATGGGTGCTGTATTTTCGTACCTGAGTCATTCAGATGCCAATGTAATTTTTTTGATGGACGAGGATCAATAAAAGGCTTTAACATTTAAATCATATGGCGATAGACAATGCCGAATGGCACTACAGCGGCGACTTTCCTAAAAACTTGCCGGATGAGAATGGCGGAACTCATATCGGCATTTATCTTACGTGGATATTGATGAATCGCCTTGAAGGCTCTGAGATTCTTGAGGATAACAAAAAAGCTTGCGAAAAAGTGCGAGCCCGAAAAATGACCGGTAGAGATTTTCTTTTTGAATATCTTGATGGAAAACTTTCAGAATACGATTTAAATCCTGAAGCGCGCGCTTTCACTCTTAAGTATTACGATCCTAATGATAGCGAATATTGCGATGACTATTTGAAGGCCTTGAAAATTTCGATGAAACAATTTTATGAGGTTAAAGATACTTGGTCCAATTATGACAAAGTGGCAAAACTCATGGATAAAAGCTTTGCAATGTGGAAGGCGACTCAACCTAAAATAAAGTCAGAGATAGAAAAAACAAAGCCACTCAAGCCTCTAAAGCCATATGTGGCCGATAAAACCAAAGCAAAAGAAATGGCTTATTGGGACATTGATAAGTTCATTGAACCTTATCAAGAGTATGCATCCGACGTTATTCCCATGCTTGAAGGAATGTATGACGCTTTATTTCGCTTCTTTCAGGAAAATGAATTTTTAAAAAAAAGCGTTGTCAATTCATCTGGAAAGCTAACCACCCGCCGTTTATACAAAAAAGATTTCACCAGCACGGGTTTACGGTTCGCCAGCTACTGCCTTGATGATTATTTGAGATCTGATATGTCTAGAAATCCAAAAAAATCGTCAAAATTGCTTGATAAACTATTGAATCGCTTTCGTGCTAAGCGAAAAAAGTAGAAATCTGAAGCACGACTATAAAGCCCTTTTTTAAAAAGCTAAGTTCAGATCATTAGGGCTTAAACGAATACCCAACAAAGTGTTTCACTAGTGTCGGGCACGTTTAAGTGTCTTCGGTAATTCATCTATCAAATCTAAAGGGCGCAAGCTTAAAACATCATTGCCATTTGTTAAATACCTTTTTGAAGTGAGTCCATGAAGATACGCTCCCAGAGCCGCTGCTGTGGCTGCTTCCAGACCCTGACTCAACAAACCACCAATTATGCCGGCCAGAACGTCACCTGTACCGGCCTTTGCCAATGCCGGTGTGCCGGAGGAGGATGCCCAAAGTTTTTTGCCGTCAGTAATATATGTGACAGCGCCTTTCAGCAAAATAGTACAGCCATATTTCTTCTGCGTGAGAGCGATACAACGAATGGGATTTTTTCTGACTTCATCTGCTGAAATATTTAGTAAACGCGCAAGCTCGCCTTCATGGGGAGTCAGGACCCAGTTGTGTGGTATCACAGGATTTTTTATT
>CAZCHT010000040.1:0-31178 GCA_964498705.1 uncultured Bdellovibrio sp.
TTTGATGTTTAGCCTATTTCTCTAATTCAGAATCCCCTAATTCTATTTTTTGATGACAATGTTCTTTATCGACTTTTAACAATAGCGCCTCTTGCTGATTGTGATTTCGAGATATTTGAAGCATCTGATGCACAAACCGGTCTCGACTTAGTTTTGCAAATTGCACCAGATTTAGTTATTTCGGATATTCTTATGCCTTCAATGGACGGATATGAATTTCTGCGACGACTTCGAGAAATGACTCAAACAGCATCGACAAAAGTCATTTTATATTCTGGAACTTTTTCAGGACTGGACGAGGAGTCTTTGGCAAAATCTGGAGGAGTTATGGCTTTGCTAAAGAAACCCATTTCGTCATCGGAAATGAAAAAGGTTGTAGAGGCCGCGATCAAAGCGCCAGAACATGCACCAAAGAATATTGATCCTGGTTTTGCACAGGAACACCTCAGAATTCTGACCAACCAATTGACCACAAAAGTGCTGCAATTGGAAAAAACAAATGCCGAACTTAATCACGAAATTGAAATGCGAATACAGGCTGAAAAGCAAGCCACTCAGTCTAAAATTTTTTTTCAGTCTTTAGCGAATTCGATTCCCCAGCTGGCTTGGCAAGCTTTGGCGAACGGTCAAATTATCTATACCAATCAGCGTTGGCAGCATTTTCATCAGCTCTTTGATTCTTCGATCACTTTACAACAATGGGCAATTTCGTTTCACCCAGACGACAGGGTGCGAGTCGTTGATCAATTCACGACATCATTTGCCCAAGGGCAAGATTTTCAATGCGAAGTTCGACTTTTTGAAAAACAGACTCAGAAGCATAGTCCTTATTGGATTTCGGCAATCGCAGTTCATGGCCATGAACCAAATAGTATCTCCTGGTTTGGGACATGCACTGATATTTCCATTCAAAAAAACTATGAACTCGAATTGACTCGGCTCAAAGAAAATGCAGAACGCTTATCAAAAGCCAAGACTGAATTTCTCAATAATATCAGCCACGAGATCAGAACTCCCATGAATGCCATTCTTGGTTTTAGCGACATCTTAAAAGACTTAACCGAAACAGATTCTCAAGCAAATCTCATGGCCCAAAAAATTAACACCCATGCAACTCGCCTTATGAAAATTTTAAGTGATACTATTTCAATTTCCGAAGTCGAAGCCCACGGTCATAACTCATCCGCAGAAGAATTTAATATTCAAGTCTGGCTCAATGACTTCGATGATTATGCAAAAAGACAGGCCGCCCAAAAAGGCCTGCGCTTTAATTTAGTTCAGAACTTGGATCAAATGCTGACATGTCGCTCTTACCCAAAGGCTGCACGCAGTGTTTTAGAAAATCTTTTCGAAAATGCGGTGAAATTCACCTCCACTGGCCAAATTGATTTGCGAACTTACATTCGAGATATTCCACCAGATTCTAATCAAAAATATATTTTTTTTGAAATTGAAGACACTGGAATTGGTATCGATCCCAATAAGACAACTCTGCTTTTCCAATCATTTAGCCAAAGCGATGCATCTATAACCCGTCAGTATGGTGGCTTGGGTCTCGGCTTACTGCTGTCAAAAAAATTAGCCAACTCAGTAGGTGGCCAACTCAAGCTGCTCCACAGCAAGCCTGGCCAAGGTAGCTGCTTTATATTCACTTGCCCCCTTCTTACTGAAAATAATAGGGCTCCAGACTATGGAGCCCTATTATAATATCTCTTCAAGTAAAAACTCATGCCGAGGACCGCGGTTGTTTATATTCGTATTTTCAGTGTAGGATAGGACTCGAAATCGAGTGCTACTCTTAAAAAGGATTTCTTTTTCTGAGCTATGCTCTGAATACCTGGAAATATCCTTGCCTGTTTTGGATTTAATCAAAAACCGCGTCGAGGATTCAAATTCAGTTAGGGCCATCCTGGGTCGTACTTGAAAAAGTCTCAAATACGATTTCAGATTCAGCCTTTAGTTTTTGAATCATGCTCTCGGGCAAATCTACACCACGCTTCACCCAGCCTTCAAAATTAGGAAGTTTATCAAGAATTTCATTCAGCATATCTCGAAAAGCCAGGGATGACTCGGGTACCTTAGAACTTCGAAGGTCCCTATTTAGTTGGATATTGCTCTCTTCCGTGTAGACAAATAAAACATAGCCTTCCAGTGGCGTTAACGGACTCAAATCTGCAACGCCGTATAGTTCGATCCGAGCTTTAATATTTAAAATATCTTCAAAAGCTTTGGGACCAGAAATCGACAGATCAGGGCGTAACAGATAATGGATTAAATCCAGGTTTAATTTTTGCTGCGGCGTCAATGTCTGACCCTGATAACCGGCTAGCAATCCACGAATAAACTTTTGACCCTCGGAATTACCCAAATGAAAAAGGACCGGCATAAACTGCGGCGAATTCTCTAAGAATCTACGGTACACATCAGCAGGGATTCCTGCCGGCACCACTAGCTGTTGAGGCGATGACGAATAAACCTGCGAGCACAGAGATGCCCCATAACTGGACGAAGCCGAGATCATAACCATCGACAGCCCGAGCACCACGAACAAGGCACTTTTCAGTTTGGATAAAAAATATGAATTTTCCACCTAGAGAAACTAACACATCAGAGTGGCTTTTGCTTTTAGAGAATTTGATTTTCAAAAAATAGGAAGAATGAAAAAATAAGCTCTCCTAGAATCACTTTTGGCAAATCACAATGTAGTTTTTTTCTGTCATCAACTTGTACAGGGTTTGTTTGACTTCGAGTCGTATCAAATTGATGCGCTTTTAGAACGAAACTTTTGTATCACTCCTCATTTAAAAGTGACATATAAAAGTGACATACCAAATTTTAGAAAATTGTCTTGGTTAAAACAACTGGAGTTGTTGTAAGCCAAGATTTTGGCGCAGATATCACCACATGGACAAACCTCCTTGGGTCAAGCCGAATTCAGGCTGTAATTCCAAATGGATTTTATGCAAATCATAAAGTGGATTTTGACGAGCCTACTTTATTGCCTAGCAATATCCGAACAGGAGTATCTATTTTTGGTGTTACTGGCTCGGCAAGTAGCTCGGCCCCAGCATGTACTGATAATGCTTCGAATGTATCCGCATGTACTACCACTACAAATAGATATGTTACTGGAATCCTAGGAAATAATATAACTCCGACTAATGGTTTATTAACTTCCTCTATTCCACTAGGTTTCTATGATGGAACTAAATCATGCACCATGACTGATAGTAGTTTATCTGCAGGCAATATAAAGTCTGGAGTGACTGTGTTCGGAGTCAGCGGAACATTCACAAATGATGCTTGTGATTCAAGTTTAACTTTTTCAGGGATTACATCGGCTAACAGTATTACAGCAACCACGGCAACAGTTAATTGGACTAATTCAGCTTCCGCCAAATCGTATATTATTTTAGATGTCACAAACTCAAGCTCACCAAAAATTTTAAATTTTGCAATTTCTGGATCCAACTCTGCTAACATTTCTGGTTTATCGGCAGCAACTTCTTACACCATAAAAGTACGAGCCCTAACGACTAATCAAACCTTTGATTGCAATAATGCGACTCAATCTTTTACAACGAGTGCGCAGATAACCCCAAGCGATTTATCAGGCCTAGCATACTGGTTAAAACCCGAAAGTCTAACTGGAGCTCCAAACGATAGTTTTATTTCAACTTGGACTGACTCTTCAGGTAATAACAGACACTTCTCGCAGGCAACTGGTTCACAGCAACCAATTTACAAAACAAGCCAGTTAAATGGCTACGGAGGAGTTCAACTTGATGGTGTCGATGACAATTTACTTTGGGGCGCAGACTATGCAAGTGATAATTTTACGGTTATGATTGTCGCTAAAACAACGACTAACCACGAAGTAGATCCTGAAAATAATGCTGGAGTAACTGGTACTGGCGGTGAAAAATATTTGCTTTTTCCATATCTGAGCACAGGTACAGACGCGGGGTCTGGAATATCTTTTGGAAATAATGGTATTTCGATTTATGAACATGCAAGTGGTTACATGCCTGCTATTGCTGTCACTGGTGGTAGTTTTACTTTACCAATAGTTATCACCCTATCTTACTCTGCAAAACAACCAAGTATCTATGTCGATGGCGCCTTGGTAAGAACTGGTTTCACTTCAAACAGAAGCGCAGTAAACGCCCCTAGGCAGATTGGCGCCGCAATGTATGGAGCTATGGCAGGACAAATTTATGAAATTGTTGCCTTCGACAGAGCCTTAACACCTACTGAAAGGTCTAATATCCAAACTTATTTACTAAATAAGTTTGGACTATCGAATTAATTACAGGTGTTTGGTGCTATCGACCATAAGAGCCGCTTGGCTCTATCCTCAGAAGTCCCAATATTCTGCTTGTAGTGTTTCGTAAAACGAATGACCCATCATTTTATAGTTCTTCATGGACTTCGGAATGACGGCCACTTCGCTGCGGAAATAAAGTGGTATTACGGGAATGAATTCTGTGTACTCTTTTACGACTTGATCATTAATTTTTTTTCTTTTTTCAAAATCAAATTCGTAGTCATACTCTTCAGTCAGCTTGTCAATTTTTGGATTCGAGTATCCCGAATAATTTTGCCCCGTCCATGCGTTGGCTTCGGTCGGAATATTTTTAGAATGCAATACAGACTCGTGGCCCAATCCAGGAAAGCTGCTCCAGGCAAAAACCGCCAAGTCAAATTTGCGTTTCTTTAAAGTTTCTGAAAATAAAATTCGTCCAGGCACTGATTTTAACTGAATATCGACACCGATGTCTTTCCACTGATTTTGCACGATCGCCTGCAGGGTTTCGATCTGTTTGTTTCCCACCGCACCGGTGAAGTCCAAAGTCATTTTTCGGCCATTTTTATATCGATAACCGTCGCCACCAGTCTTCCAGCCGGCATCGTCCAGCAATTTTCGCGCTTTCTTTTTATCCGTTTTGTATTTTTTGGTCACATTAGGATCGTCGGAATGCAATGAATCCAAAGGCGAAGTCATCGAGTCAGCAATGCGGACGTTGCCTTCGAAAATAGATTTATTTATATCGTTTTTATTTAGGCCATATGACAATGCCTGACGGACTTTTAGTTCCGCCAGAATTGGATGGGATAAATTAATATCGATGTGAGCATAGGTGATTCCTTCTTGGAAAACTACACTGTAAGGCAAATTTTCGGCGGCGACTTTTTTTTCGAATGCCAAACCTTGATCTAACGACATACCGATTCGGGAAATTTTCATAATCGTATTGGACCTCAAGTTGGCTTCTAACGTTCCGGTGTTAGGAACAATACGAACAATAATTTTTTCAATATTTGGTTTTTTACCATAGAAATTAGGATTGGCCGTGAAAATAACGTGTGACCCCAGTTTGACTTCTGAAATCACATAAGGCCCATTCCATAAACCTTTTATGGTGGGGTCTTTTTGATAAAGAGTGTTGCGGTCATAGCCTTCTTTTTCGCCGGCCCATTTTTTAAATATTGGTTCTTCTAGATGGGCAGGCAATATAAATGAATGACTGTCATTATAGAAATTCCATTTGGCTACTTTGTATTTGTAAATGCATATGGTGGGTGTTTTTTCATCCCACTCTATCGATTCGATATTTTCGTAACCATCGCGAGACGGCATGGAAACATTAGGACTTTTTCCTACTTCCCAAGTAAATTTTGCGTCTTTGCACGTAATGGGCGTTCCGTCGCCCCATTTAAGATTGTCCACAAATTCCCAAGTCGCTACTAATTTCTTTTTCCCCTCCTCAGTAACTACTTTCAGAGACTTGTCTTTAAAATTTGGAATTTTTTTTACAATTCCTGGCTGCCATTCGCTCTTTTCATCCAGCAACGCCCATATACGACTCGACAAATAAAGCATGTACTTTGAGATGCCCGTCGATGATATGAGTGGATGCAAGGTTTCGTATTCCGTGTTGGTTCCAATACTTAATTCTTTACCGCCTTTCGCATGTGCTAAACTCAATCCAATAAAAATAATGCTAATAAGTTTAATCACTAGGCCCCCTGCTAAAAAAAACGTAACGTTTCTTTACTAAAGGGTCCTACAGATCAACTTTACTCGCAACAAAATTTAGACAGTTGCCAGCGATCTCGTATCGATCAAGCACAAAACCCGTTTCTTCTAGAATGATCTGAATTTCACTGGACTGATAGGTTCTGTTTAAGATTCCTTTTTTGACACCCCAATTGTTGATACGTCGTGAAAGACGATCCATAAAACCGTGACCGCGTGGCTCAAGCAAACAGTTGCCAATCAATTGGCCATCTTTTTTAAGAACGCGATGGATTTCTTTAAAACTAGCGACCACATCCGGAAGACAATGGATAGCATTAGCGATATTAGCTGAATCAAATTGATCCGCTTCTAAAGGAAGGGCGGCAGCGTCCGCTCGCAGTAAACTGACTTGCTTGTCGTTTTTGAAACGCTTTCTGGCACCCGCTAACATGCGCTCCGCATAGTCAAAAGCGACAATCTTGACGGACGGCAAATGTTTCCAATTGCGCCATTTTAATACCATTTCTAACAAGGTCCCGCTGCCCACAGCCACTTCAAGATGGTTAGGCCCCATATCATTGGCGAACAGTCGAATCTGAGACGGCAAGGTCGTACGGTAAGCAAACGTCAGAATCATAAATCCTCGCAAGTCATACCACCATGGATCAGACGAATAAGCGACATCGATCTTTTCAATCTTTTCAATGCTGCTTGATTGTGGAATACCTAGCGAGCCAGCATCAAGAGTCGACAAAGGATGGTCATCGGTTTGTGCTATTGTGTGTTCGTTTTCTGTTTCGTTAGTCATATTGTTCTCCCTGTTTTGATTACTTGCTACTCCTACAGAATAGTAAAAAAAATGGGGCGATTGAAATTTCGAATAATTCCTCTAAAATGCCAAATCTGAAATTAAATTAACTATTTAATAATGATATCTCAAATTAATACAGAATATGATGATTCCAGTTTTTCTAATAACGTCGCAAGATAAAACAACTTTGCTAAAGCTGTTTGCTGTCAGGCATTTTGTTGTATAGTAAATACTTGGGACGTGGAATGAATTTAAGACTAAAACAATTCATTATTTTTGCTATACTCGCGCTGTCAACCATTGGTTTTCAGAACTGCAGTTTTCAATCGGCCGCCCAGGACTCGCAATCACAATCAAAATTAGAAGACTCTGGAAATGGCGGCGGTTACGAAGGAAAAACAGATGGCGTGTTCTATCACTACGTTCCAAACTATACATGTGAAGGTTCCCCTGTAGCGGCACAAGTCACAGAGATTAAAGACGGTAAAGCATTCTTACTAAAGAACGAGTCCAACAAGTGCGCGGCTCCGGAAGCATCCGTTCCCGTCAGCGATGTTACTTTTTCGCCATTTCAAAATGATTTTATTATTGTGAAGGATTCCGTATTTAAACGTTATGCTCAGAAACCGGTTGGTATTCCTTATAACTTAGCAGAAGTTCTGTGTCGTGATAATTTTGAATCACCCACGTTTGAAATCGTTTCACATTATGATCGGGAAATGAACCTAGCCGTGGCACGAGCGTATACCATCGGCGGCCTTATTCCCGATTTTTCTGTCAGTCGAGTCTTGTCGATGACTGAAGTTAAATATGTTTCTAAGCAGCTCGCGTTCAAAGTAGACTTGTCAAAACCTATCGCGGCGACGAACAAGTTTGCTGGCTCCATCCAGCAAAGCTTTATTAATGGCGTAACGACTCAGCCATTAGTGTGCGTCATTGGCGGCTCCATCGATACCTCGAAATGGTCAATGAAGCCAATCTACTCTAAAGAAGCCGGTTCATTTTTCTTGTTACCGAACAACGAGATCATCATGTTTGAAAATACTGTGAACTATCCAATACCGAACTTACCGGTGCGAACAGCAACGCTTCTGAAAATTGGACTGGACGGATCGACATCTACATTTAGCAAAGACCTGTTGGGCGATGGATTCAGCGTTCAATACATGATTGGTCCTGTTGATGACAATTTGACGCTGTTTGCGGCGAAAAATTCTAGCCAGGATATCTGGCCGTCGAATTACGTCTATGACATTAGAAACGGTCGAGTGAAAAAACTGACTAATCTTATTCCCGGAGCAAAAAAGGAAGCGTATAATCCTAACAATCCCGTGCTTACGCAGGATCAGCATTTAATTTATGATACTCAAATCCTAAATTTCCAGGGCGGATATGACCCGACATTAGTTCGTATTTACGATATGAAAACAGACACCATCTGGGACGTTCGGACACTAGATAATACGAGTGCGGGCTACTTTGTATTGCCGAAAACAAATAAGTTATTATTTTTCTGGACGGTTAAGGACGGGCTCAGAAACGTGTTTGAAGTCTACGAGCCAAATAGCAAAAAATCGAGTTATCTGAATGTTGACTTGGCTGCGGGTTGCACACTGGTTCCTTATCACCCAATAGTATCTGACGATGAATCCGAATTGATTTCCAATCAGACTTGTGCAGACGGAAATTACAGCGTTGTTCAAGTTTCACTCGCCGATGGATCCATGAAACCTCTTAACGATGCTCGCAGCGTAAGTTGGTTTTCAAAGGATAACCAATGGTTAATTCTGAATAAAGAGTCCGATCCGCAGTCCCACCACGCGTATAATATTAAAACCGGTCAGTACTGGGATTTAAAAATAAATCCCAAGCATGGCTATTATGTGGGGCCGGGCTCTACCACGGAAAGTATGTCTAATTTTGCTCTCTCCAGTTATGCCGCTAAGGTAGCCTTGATTGACGATAGATTTTTGTACGGATTCGGCGGATCTTTAGAGGCGCCTACGTTGTACCGAACGGATCTGTCAAATGGAGTGACTGCCGAAGCCTGCATGGGCGCCGAAGGAAAGAAAATATTTATGGGCGTGTTGCCTAATAATAAAGTATTTCTGTTTACGTATGATTCAAAGCTGAAAATTTTCCGATTCTACCAAGTAAAGAGCCCAAGCGATTGCCAGCGATTGAATGAATTTCCAAGTGATTATCCCTATACGTTGAAATTGACTTCCACTAATATTGGCTTCGGGTTGATGTTGGGCAATGAGCTTTCCGCATCCACGCCCTTCTGGGCCAGGGAAGCCGTGTTCGTGCCCATTGACGGACGTCCACCTATCAAGTTCAGTTCTGGTCCTATCGGAAATTGGGATATGGCCGTTTCTGCGGACAAGAATACTATTATTTTACAAGGCCCCAATGCTGCGGGAACTCCGACATTGTATTCTTTTGAACTCTAGGCGGCCCGTCGTCCCGAGAAAAATATATATCGCGTGGATTTCCCGCAACCTAATTTTTGAATTTTTCTAGATTTTAAAGCCTTTTGCAAAATCACCAATGCGCTACGAGGAGTAATCCCCAAGGCTTTCCCAACATCTGCTGTAGTGAAGCTTCGAGACTGATTTTTATTTTTGAACACACTTAAGGCCGCGCGCCAGCTTTCAACAGGGCGCTCCCGTTGTCGAGTTAAAATACTGACTTGATTGGGCCCGACCAATTGAAATTCACCATCTGAAATTTTGATTCGAAATTCGCAGGTCTGATTTTCCGCCCACTCGTTAAATCTGAAAATGGAATTCCGAACACGCTGTGGGGATGTGAACGGATTGAAGTACTCGCCGCGATACAAGTGGTTAAACACGACGCCCATGCGCGGCGGTCGATAGATATCCTTAGTGATGAGTTGTAACAGCGGCCACGAGGTCGAGTTTAGAAACGAGTTATCCGAAATAGAATTCAGATCTAATCCACGTCGATCGGGTTTTTCTAATGGATTTCCCGGACAGTACTCAAGATCTTTTGAGAACTGCATGGTAATTCCAAAAAGACTTTCAATGCGTTGGTGATAGCCATGGTAAGGTGTACCTAATAAGATTCGTTGTAACCCATCCTGATCCTGATTCAACCGCGCCAAGTGAAAGTCACAATCGCGTATGGTTTCCCAGTTTTTTAATTTCAATGCTTCATTTTTTACGCCCAGCAAATCGCAACGGGCCGACACATCGCCAGGGAACAATCCCAGCTGCGCGATCGCACGCCATTTATTTACATATAAAAGATAACGACTGGGTTGACCATCTAAACTGGCTTGAGATTCCGATAAAAAGGCCAGAGCCGTTTCATAGGATTTTTCTATAATTTCAATCTGCGCACGCAGTTCTAAGCAGTTGCCATAAAGTAGTTTGTAGTTCGGATTGGCTTTGAGTTCCACTATCAACGGCGCGAAGACGTCCTTGGCCTGCGCAATATTTCCAATGGCCGTGTAAGCGGCGAGCAAATTTATTCGTCCGACTAGATTTTGATAGGGATTGATTTGGGGTGAACCCACATATTTCAGTAGTACGGGAATCGATTTTTGGTAATCCCACTGGGCAAAATAGACAAAGGCTTCCGTTAGTAGCGCATCGGTAGATCCTTTAATACGTTCCAAACACTGTTGCGATTCTTCCAAAGCACCAATCCACATTAAGGAGGTTGCGTATATATTGAGGGCTTCCGAAGTGGTCGGCGCAATGTCTTCCCGGTCGTCTCGGATCAGGGGATGTAGTATGCGAAGGGCCTGTACGTAGGCTTGATTACGATTCGCGATACGTGCCAGCTGTGGCCTAAGGGATTGGGACGGTCCATCTTTCAGCAGACGAGCCAAGACCTTCAGTACCTGAAGGCGTTGACCCTGTTTGGTGAGGGCATCCAAATCCGCAATGATTTGTTCTTCCGCAGTCATTCATGTCTCACTTTTTAGATAAACTACTTTTTAAGCATGCGGCGTGCGATCGCAAGTTTAAATTTTTGAATTGGATTGCGATTGCCAAACCAAACATTGGATTTGAAAATCCGGTTGTGGTAGGCATCGAATACGATAGAATTCGGCGCCGAAAGAACTGTTCCGCGGTTGAGCAAAATTTTTAGAACTTCCGTAACCGCTATGCCCGCACACAAATCGCAGGCCATTGGCGTCGAGGGTCCTTTGTGCTCTTTCAAATTCACGGCACTTCGATCAACAATATATTTTAAATGAGGCGTTTTCGGCGACAATCCGATCAGAAACTTTATAGCTAGCTCCTGTTCTGAGTCTGTCTCTTTCCATTGAAAATAGTCATCGAAGGACATATGTCCAGGTAAAAAATTAATCAAGGCGGCGCTCATCCCAATAGGTCCCACAGTAGTTGCTGGGATTCCTTTTTGATAACAAAATCTAAAAACCATTTTTCTAGCGTCAAATGCAAAAAAATCTAAACCATCAACATAGGCATCGACACCCTCAAAAAATTCATTCTGATTTTCTTTAGTCACGCCTTTAGGAAACGTTTTGATTCTAATTTCAGGATTGATAGCTCTCGCCATAGATTCCAAGACTTTAACTTTTTCTTGCCCAAGAGAGTCCATACTAGCGCCAGCTTGCCTATTAAAATTTTCGACTCCGAATGTGTCCATATCGGCGATGTGGATACCACCGATTCCTAGTCGAACCAGGGTCAAAACGTGGCTGCCGCCGACGCCACCTAATCCCGCTACAGCTACTGTCTTATTTTTCAATATATCGAGTTCACCTTTGGTGACTAAACCTACGGTACGTGAAAAGGCCACGTCACGATCAAATTGGGGTAATAAAGGTAGTGAAGACATGCCATTAGTTCGGATTTCTAATTCACAAAGTTAAGAAATTCCCGAGACTTTTTTACAAAGCTGTCCTATTGTCCAACTATGAATTCGCACGAAGTGAATCGACGATAGACAGTCGTACGGCTCTATACGATGGCCACAAACTTGAAATAAGGCACGTCACCAAAATCACTAAACCAGCGATTGCAAAATCCAGAGCCACTGGCTCTATGTGCACCGGACCTGTTTTACTAGCCCCGGGCAGAAGTACGGGTAGGTCCAACGCGGAAAATCCCATGCAAAAAATCAACGCGAAGGGCGTGGCGATAACGATACCGATAAACCCCAGCACAACGCCTTCAAGAATAAGCTGCATCATAACTGTCGAAGTTCGATCACCGAGTGCTCTTAACGTGCCGATCTCACCCATACGTTCGAAGATCGACATACCTAAAGTATTTAGAATTCCGAAAAGAACTAAACAAGAAAGTATAATCTCGACTAATAAGTTTTGTATAAAATAAAAATTTGTAAGTTGATTAAACATCGTTGCCGTTTCCGTCCATGGTTTTGCTTGCAAATCTGGATAGGATTTTAAAAGGCCGTTGATAGAAGCCATCGATGCCGACAACGATTCGTCTTTCTTCAATAGAATAGTAATTCGCTCTACACGCTGTGTACCTAACAGTTTTTGGACGACCGACAACGGAACATAAACTGTGGAGTTATCTATTGCGGCAAGGCCCGCCTTTACAACTCCTTTTATCTCTAAATCGACTGAACTCATGGAGCCTTTTAGAGTTTGGGACAAAACTGTCAGCGTCTGCCCAATTTTAAGCTGCAGACTTTTCTGAATTCCGGAACCCACAAGAATTTCAAATTTAGGATCCAACGAAAATGGCTGCCCTTCCACAAATGTTAGAAATTTTTCGATATTTAATTCAACTTTAGGATCAAAACCTATTGCAAAAGCTCCTACAGACTTATCCCCATTTACCAGAAGAAGATAACCGTTAGACCGCCCCGAGGCCAATTCGACACTGGGAAGACCAAGGATTTTCTTTTCTAGATCCTTATGATTTTCAATCAGCGAGTCTTCCTTTTTCTTTAGGACATCACCCGCCCAGATCGACGACTTAGCGATTTGTACGTGACCATTTTGGCCGATCGTAAAGGTCTCTTCGATCCCGTTCAGCATGTAATTAGACAGTCCACGAAAAAAGACAATGGAGGTAAAGGCACCAATGACCATCGATAGATTTAAAAATGTCCGCATCCGATTTCTTATCAAATTTCTAAATGCGAGTTTGAAAAAAAGTATCATTGATGCAACCTCAAATTTTGGCTCCTAAAGCAGAAACGATAGATACCCGGGCCCCTTTTCGAGCCGGTAACAGACTTGCTACGACCACTGAAAAAAGACAAGATAGCGAGGCCTCCAGGTAGCCGTCCCAGGTCGGAACCACTAAAACAGGTAATGGTTGACTGGCTAACGGGAGCACGATTGAAAAATTTAGCGCCTTAACAATTTGAACCAAAATCGTCGAAACTGGCACGGACAAAGTGATCGCGATCATTCCTAGTATAAACGATTCCACTAGAAACAATTTCTGTATATCACCTTCATAATCACCCAAAGCGCGCAATGTACCGATTTCAGAGAGTCGTTCAAATACGGTCATGCTCACCGTGTTCGCCACGCTCAGAAATAGCAGCGAAATGATGATAAATTCGATTACTATGTTTTGAAAAATATAAAAGTTTTCAACTTGCACGTACAGTTCCGCCAATTGCTTCCAGTCTTTTACTTCTAAATCTGAATTTTTAATGAGATCGGCGATTTGCCCCTTGATTTTAAATAGACGATCGTCGTCAGAGACACGGACGACCAATCTGTCCACATACGATGTATCTAATATTTTTTGAGTATCTTTAAGCGGCAAAAAAATCGTTCCGTTATCAATTTCAGAAAAACCACTGCTAAATATTCCGGAGACGGATAGATCCATGGCATTAATACCGCCTGCCAAGGTCTGCGCAACGATCGTGACTTCGTCCGTCGGTTTCGCGGACAATTGTGATTTTAGGCCCGTACTTAATATCGTTTCTTTTGAATTCAAAAACGGCTTTCCCTCGATAAAAAATACGCTCTTTTGCGCTCTGACTTCGACATCCGGTTGCAACCCAATAAAATGCGCAGAAACAGATTGATCGTCTTTGTTTACAAGGCCGTAAAACTCAAGTCGCGGTGAAACAAATTGGACACCTTCGATCAAAGAAATTTGGCTCATCAACTGGGTTGGATTCTCCATCATTCTATCGGTCACTTGCTCGACCGGCGCGTTCTCCCAAAATTTTTTCTTAGCGATTTGAATATGCCCGGTTTGCGCGTCAACGACCAGCTCTTGAATAGTGGTTAAGATGTGTGTCTTAAAGCCCTTAAAGCAAACGATAGTTGAAATTCCGCCCACCAAGAGAATCAAATTTAGAATTAATCGGCCTCTGTGCCTAAATAGGTTCCTGAATGCAAGACTCCAGATCAGCATTCTTATTCCCCTGACTTCGTATTAACTAATTTGCCGTCAGAAATGTGAATCACGCGAGTTGCGGCTTCCATAATCATTGGATCGTGAGTCGAAAATAAAAATGTAACTCCACTTTCTTTATTCAATGAGCGCATCAAGCTAATAATATCAGCTGCCGTTTTCTTATCCAAATTGGCGGTGGGTTCATCTGCCAAAATTATCTTTGGACGATGAACCATGGCTCTTGCAATCGCCACTCTCTGCCGTTGTCCGCCGCTCATCTGATTAGGCCGATGGTGCATCACGGCCTTTAATCCCACGCGTTCAATCGCTTCTTGAGATCGTTTTTTCAATTCGTCGGAATTTAAACCTATACGCAACAACGGATACTCAACATTTTCTAGACCAGTTAACACGGGTAACAAATTGAACGTCTGGAATATAAAACCCATTTTGTGACGGCGCAGATCTGCCAATGTACGGCTTGAAAGCTGAGCTAAGTTTTGACCTTGAAGACGAATTTCTCCGCTGGTTGGCACATCAAGACCACCTATTAAATTAAGGAGCGTTGTCTTGCCGCTACCAGAACTGCCAGCAAAGGCGGTAAATTCACCATCATTAATAGTCAACGAAATGGACTTAAGTGCATTTACGCTGGCCAGACCCGATCCATATACTTTACTCACGTTTGATAGTTCTAGCATTGATTCCATACGCTCATTCTAGACAAAGTTTCCAATTCATCCAGTCTAGTTTTTTCAAACCGATCTGTTCGGAGCTTCTAATGCATCCAAGTCACGACTATAATTAAAACTCAAAACAAGGAAACCACATTGAAACTAATTATTTTAATTAATACACTGTTATTCAGTTCGTTTTCTTTTGGACTGAGCGGAATTGAACTTGTAAAAAAAGCAGACACAATGCGTTTTATCGAATCCGACAATTCCTTTTTAGTCGAAGTTACCGATTTAAAAGGATCAGATACGGTTAAAACCAGATACAAGGTGTACTCTAAAGGTTCACAAATGAGTCTCATTGAAACTATTTTTCCGGAACGACAGGCTGGTCGAAAACTTTTAATGAAAGAACAAGATCTCTGGTTTTTTACGCCAGACATAAAGCGACCGACTCGAGTAAGCATGCAACAGAAGCTAACTGGCGAAGTGGCCAATGGAGACCTCGCACGCACTAGCTTTGGAGATGATTACACCGTCGAAGTTAAAGGCGAAGAAACACTGGGAAATAAAAAGGCCATTCATTTATTTCTTAAAAAGAATAAAGAGGAAGTTACATACTCGTTTATTGATTATTGGATAGACGCAAAAACCTATACCCCATTGAAAGCTGTTTTTAAGTCTGATGCCGGTAAGGATTTGAAAGTCGCCACATACAACAATCTCAAAAACTTCTTCGGTCACAATCTAATAACCAAAATGGAAATAGTAAACGCCCTGAACAAAAACCAAAAATCGGTTTTAATATTTGTGGGCTTCAAGAAAGAAAAGTTGAATGAGTCATTCTTCAACAAAGAATCACTTAGTAATTAATTTATTGGTTTGGGCCTGTCTATGCTTGCCCCTATCTAGCTTAGCCGCTAAATACGAATTCAAATTGGACTTTGATGCTAAATACGGTACCCATGTTTACGGTCTTCCTAGTACGGCGACAAATCGTCACAGTATTGCCTACGAACAAAAAATAGAATTCGATAGCAACTGGACGTCGCTCTTAGGTTTTCGTGCCGAAGTCGAATCCGCTTATGCGGCCGTTCCCGAGCGCTATGGCAGTGGCAATGTCGCTAAGATAGATTCGCAAACTTTTTTTCCGAGAGACAACTATATACAATACCAAGGCGGAATCTTTCGCGCGCGCGCCGGTTATCAACAGGTAGTATGGGGCGAAGCCTTCGGATATTACTATGCGGATATAGTAAATCCTAAAGACTATCGTGAAGCTGGCCTCGGCAATTTATCGCAGAATCGTTTAAATACCCCGATCCTAAATCTTCAATGGATCTTTTCAAGTAACTCAATTCAAGTTTTGTATATGCCCACGGCGGGCTACAGTTTGATGCCCAGCTCGGGAAGTGACTTCAATATCAACAAACCTTCTGGCACGCTAGCTAGCTATCCAATCATCATCGAGCGTGAGCCATTGAATCCCCTCACTCGCGCAGAATATGGACTTCGTTTTACGCAGCAGTATTCACCTATGGATTTTTCACTATTCTATTTAAATTACTACGATCGTTTTCCCATTTATCAATATCAAATAAATCCCCTCACTGCCGGCATTGTTGCCAAACCTGATTTCAGACCACTTCAGACTCAAGGTGCCACAGTCACTATCGATTATGACGGGTATTTGTTCCGATCTGAAATTCTCAAACACACCGATCGCGAACTGAACATGATCGACGGAACAAATATTGCCGTTGGTAAAACAAACGAAACGATATCGGTATTTGGAATCGATTTCCCAATGGTAAATAAATGGTTGATAGCTATCCAATATTCCGAAAGTCTGTTAGAAGAAAAATCCACTTGGGCTAGACGTCCAAGAATGGAAACGATCGCTAGCGTGCGCATTTCAAAAACATTTAGCAATAATCTGATCTTTGAAACGTTGTTAACCGACTACACTCAAGACTCAAGCACTCTCCTCCAGTCTCAGGTGACCATCCCCATATCCAATCAAAATGAAGTCATTTTTGGTGCAGATAGATTCGAGGGTGGCGATGCCACAGCATTCGGGAGCTTAAAAAATGCGAGTCGCGTTTGGCTGATGTTCAAGGCTACACTGAAAAGATAGGGATTTTTTCCGAAAAAAAAATAAACTTCCTAATAATTTTAAATTAACGTAATATTCTTTCAATATCAGCGGATAACCAGCGAAGTCCCCTATTTGAGCGCGGGGCTTCTTGATTTAAAATATTAGCTATTTCCAACGCAGTCGATCCTTCTTTATGCATCTTCAAAATGAATGATAAATAGTGTTGCTCTTCTTTATTCTTTACTAAACGATGACCTTTTCTTAACCAACCAAAAGGGATTTGATTGGTTAGTCGCTCAAAAACATGTTCTGCTTCGTTCTTAACTGACATTTTATACCTGGGATTTATACCTGGTACGTATACAGAAAAGTCTAAATCGGCTAAACGAACATCTCCATTTTCATTAATAAAAATCTGTTGGTCTGAAACATATAAATGATATTCAGCCAGCATTTTTTTAATTCGCGAAAGTTGCTTCACAAGATTTAATTTCGAAATCGACAATTTAAAATTAATTGGCGTAGCACCAGCCCCATTCCAAGCGTCACCCATGTCATCCATCAGAATTCCAATACGTTCTTCATTGACTAAATCTTTCTTCACAAGAAATGGATTGGCTTTTTTTAGTTTTGAAAACATCGCTACTAGACTCTTTTCATCGTATAACGCATGTATTTGAGGAGAAACCCCACGCACGGCAAGAAAATTTTGAATCACAAGAGTATCATTGAAGTTTCTCTCAACGCTTACCAATTGGTTATTTCTGGTCGGAACTAAAACGCTATTAACATTACCTGCCTCAGTTGAAATTTTTAAAACTAATCGTCTTCCGTCTTCTAACAGAACCCGATAAACCCCTCGATGGGTCGTTCCACCATTTGCAACTTCTTCGATTACTTTTGCAATTCTTGGAGGAGAGAATTCAAGTTCTTTTCGGTAAATATCACTTTGAGCTAATTGCCCCTCGAGATTATATATTTCCTGCTTTAGATCAATTTTTTTATACGATTGTCCTAGGTAAAATCGTTGGCACCGAGTAACCGAATTCGCATTAGTAATACAGGTGATAAAAAAGAATACACCCATCATAACCAGAATATTTTTAGGCAGAAAAATATGATCCATATACATGTCGTCTCAAAAAAGATGCCAAGGGAAGATGAAGGCACGAGGAAATCCAAGCCTCCCGAATGAATCGTGTCTATCTTTTGAACAGTTGAATTTTTATATTCGTCCCAAACGCCTATAGCGTTTCTATTAGACCTCAGTAGCGCCCTTATCCTCCCCCGCCGGTCCCCGACTGGAGAAGAATTTGAACTCTTAACTTACACTTTGAAACTATTGGTTTTTATTCTATTTTTAGTCGGATCGGTTTTAGCTGAAACAGCGATTGAAGCCTTCGACAGAGCCAACCTAGACAGCGTCCGTGCTTATTTAGAAAATGTACCCAAGATTCGGGTCTTTTTCGGTAATAGTCCATCGATGGGGCATCAGAATAATACCTATAATTTAATGCTGTATTTACGACAGATTGGCTACAAAGGAAATTTCGAAATTGTCTTTGATGATCGGGCAAATTCTTATTTGCAAAATGGAGAATTAGATTTGTCGACGCCCAAAAAGTTAAAATACTTTTTCCCAGATTTTTCTCCAGAAAGTACGAATATTCAAGAACTCGACGGCGGAAAAATTACAATGATTCCAGAAAGTGTATTCAACAAAAACAAAGATCGCTGGGAAAAGGTTGAATTTGGATTCACCGGCGGAGACGATTATTCTGCATTAGATGCCCGGAAAATGAAAGCAAAAGGTTTTCTAGATCTCTACCCCACCGAATTTTCCGGCCTTCACCCTGAACGAATGACGTTGGCTGAACCGTACGTTTTCACCGATCTAACGCCTTATAACTGGCATGAAATCCCATTTCAAATCCCAAAGGATCTAGAGGCTGTAATTCAAAGTATAAAAAATCCCGATGAAGCCACAAAGGCCGTAGTTAAGCTTATGCAATCAACGGTGCCTAGGGATTTCATGCCCGTCTATGGATTGAAGGGCTATCATAATTTAAGAGGGAGCGGATTTGCGATTCAAAGATTTTCAAATTTGGTAAAGAATGTGTATGATGCGACCAAAGTGACACAAGGAACTGTAAATAATCTTACCTCTTCAATTTTGGTCTTGAATCAACTTTCCGAAGACGAAAAAAAAGAACTAACAGACGAATTCAAATTAAAGCATCCTGATATTCGCGTTGTGGATCTAACAAAACCCGGCACGTCATCCATAGAGAACGCTCGCAAAGGCGTAAAAGAAGTGGTCGTTTACATAGTGGGTGGCCTTCCACCCTCACTATTCAATTATCTATTAGCCACCAGCCGGTTGCCACCCGTAGGCGGTGGTGCCAACTTTGAACAAGTGATGGCGCAACTAAAGCGGCCCTACTTACACACTCAAAAAAATAGCCTACCCATAATTGGTGCTCCTGAGAGTTGGATTGAAAGAAAATTAGGAAGTTTGGTTATATTGAAAACAGAAAAAAGGGATTTGAGAGACAAAGTAGATTCCGCTTGGCACGAACTTCAAAACGGGTCTTCGAACGGAAGGCTTTTTGATTTTGTACTTTCTTGTTTACACAAAGATCAAGATACCATTGAATTATTTAAAATAAATACGATCAAAAGGCCAAATAAACTATTGTCTGCATTAGCCGATATGATCCAAAAAATGGTACATTTCGGAGTTATATCCGATCCTACCCAGCGAACTTCACCCACACTTGACTCAGATAAAATCAGTGCCTGTCAGAAGTTCTACAATTGATTTTTAAGTAACTAAACCGCTCGACATAAAACTACTCCACAGGAGTATGATAGATAATAAATGTCGAATCTTCATGAACTTCATTTTCAACGTCATTGTGGTAAATGGCTTCGATAAACTTTTTATCGTTTCTAAAAATGGCTTTACGAAGAACAAAATTTCCGTCCTTGTTGTTTTCTTGCAAACCCGTTCCGCCGTGAGAGGCAAAGAATAATCCTTGAAAATAATTTTCAGCCCCGGCCGGTGGTAAATCAATTGTAAATTGATCTTTAGGCTCTGATGGGTCGACACATTTAAATTGCGCCGTCGCCAGCGGATTTGGTCCCGTAATTAAAAATTCAGGTTTACGCCCAGCCATCATGTCGCCGATAAAGTTCGCCACTTCTACCGTACCATCCGTCGCGTTCAAACTGTTTCGAGTGCAGGTCATCGGCGCATTATTCAAATAGGCATCGTAAATAGCCACTTTTCCTTTTTGGAAATCATATAGGCGCGACGTTTCGCCTTTCTTGTTCGTAAAACCCGCAGCGGCGGAAATAATCCCATTCAAGGTAAATGTAATATCAAACTCTGACATCGCCGTTAATCCGTGGCTGGCACTGCGTTCTTCACCCATCCAAAAATCTGATTCCATAAAAAATTTAAATTTCAAACACTGCTTGGCATCGTCATCAACAATTTTCATCATTCCTTCATCACCCATCATCGCCCCAACACGTTGGATTCGAAGATATTTGTGAACAGCTTCAATAACTTTATGCTGAACCAGACACAGCTGATGAGCCTCTTTAAAGCAAAGGCCTTGAGTCGATTGAGTGATATCAGCAAACGCCGCCTGCCCACCCGGCCCAGCCATCTTATCCATATCAAAACCCAACACTGTACCTTGACGACTCCACGCTACAAATTGAGCCAAGGCTTCAGCGCCGCCCTCACAAGTAGCTGCACTGAGCAGTTTAGGAATCACCACTTGATTAAGCATTGTATCCAAAGCTTTTCTGACTTCGTCTAAAAAAACTTGCTGATTTCCCGATTTTACCAGCTGTTCAATCTTTCTGTTTATCCAGTTCTGTAGTCTGATGGCCTCTAAGGATGCTTGACCTAAATCGATGGTCTCTTGCACCTGCTCATCATCACTCACTAGATAGTTTGAAAAATGAAACAAATGTAAGGTCACGCTGGATCCATTTATACTTTTTAAAGTCGGGCGATAAGCTAAAGTCCCATCATTGAATGACGTTAACGTACTTAATGATTTTGAAACGAATGCTTTGTTTTTTTTAATTTCCAATGTCGCTGGCTTTGCAAGTTCAACACCATCTGGATAAATCTGAACTCCTACCGACGGAATCAAAGTGGAATTGGCTGAAAACTTGGACTCTTTTATTTCAGACAGAGTAATAATTAAATCCCAAGGCAAAGATTTCGGAGGCAGTGTCAGGATAAACTGAGTCCCGTTCGAACCCGACAAAACAATTGAGCCACCAGCAGCTGCCTTAATTTCTTCTACTACTCTAAGGCCACTGGCGACCGTGCTTATATCAACGGACTTGGTAGGACGGCTCAGAACTTCACTTAAAGTCAGATCGATGGTGCTGGAATAAGACAGTACAGACAAAAACAAACAACCCAAGAAAATTGAAAGTGTTGTGGTCATAGGAGCCTCCGGATGGGAATCTCATAGCAAAACGAGGGCACAAATTCAACTGGTAATAAACATCCGAATCAAAATGACTATCTTATCTTCGAATCTCAATTTTTTTAGCTAATTAACTCAGGCCGCAAATCTCTTATTTTTCTTTTACTGGTCGACAATATATTTATCGTATATTTTTTTGAGTTCGCCGTTTTTTTCAAGCTTAGCAATGGCGGCTTCGATTTTCCGTTTCGTTTCCGGAGATACTTTTTTAGATAAAGCCAAGTATTGGCTTTCTTTTCGAATTCTAAAAGGTAAAATACTAATTTTTTCTTGAAGCGGATCTATTTTAAGAATCCCTTTTAGGATATATCCAAAATGAACAAAGACCTGACCGCGCGACGCCCTAAGTTTTTCAAGATTTTTGATATTATCACCACTCTGAGAATCGACTTGAATTCCGGGAATGCTTTCTAGAAAGTTAACGTGAGGTGTACCAAGAGTAGCTAAGAAAATCCAATTAGTCTGGGTTTTCATCTGGTCCCACGATTTCATTTGTGCTGCCGGGGAATCTTTTAAAACGGCTGCCTGAACATCGCCTACAAATAAGGGCGGCTCTATAAAATCTAAATATTTTTTACGATCCTCGTTAGGCGCAAAACAGGCGAACGCATCCAGGTTGCCGTTTCGCAAATCACCTTCAATTCGTTTTGTCGGAAGAAATTTTTTAGTGCCTACAAACTTCAGCGTTGGATTTATGTCTTCAATGGCTTTCAAAAACGCTGGACAAACTCCAGAAACTACACCTTTCTCTACATAGTATTTTGGGTAGGCATCTTGAGAAACCGTTCTTAAAATGGTAACTGCGAAAACAGCTTCTTTCCAAAAAACAAAAAGAAAAAATAACTCAAAAAAACGTTTAGAATATGCAGATTTATTACCCATATGAATTTACTTCATTTTGCTCTGCTTTGAGCTGTGAGTACATAAAGAAAAAGGTTTCACTTTGGCTATAGGTCGAGGTTTCTCAATTTTTATAAGAAATGTCGCTCCCTTTGATCGATAGCTTGGAACTTCAAAATAATAAACCTTAAATAAAATCTAGCTTTGGACATTTCCAGTTGGGATACAGAGTCGATAAAAACAGCGAATCAATCTGGCGTAACTCACTGGCACTTTGGTCATAAAGAGGATGTGATAAGCCAAGTTTATCGGCCCATTCAGAGTAATAATCGCTTTTTTTAGGATGATAAGGCGCTACCGCATTGATCACTGGCGTATTCATTTCAGTTTTAGCCAAAACTAAAATAATATTTACAAGATCAGCTCTATGAATAAGATTTATTTGGGAGCGTCCTCCAGCAAGACCACTTTTTCCTGCTAAATGATGAATGGGATGTCGTTGTCCTCCGATCAGTCCCCCTGGACGCAAAATTTTTATTCGATCTAAAAAAATACTCTGCAAATGATTTTCAACCTCTAAAAGCCAGTGGCCGTTTCTTGAGCTAGGCTGTGGCAAATCATTTTCATTTATCAGACCAACATTCTCTCCGTAAACCGACGTTGAACTTATAAAAATTATTTTTTTGGCAGATGACAATGGGATTTTTTGAGCAAACTCTTTGGGAGTCATTTCAAGCACAGGTGGTGTGTTCAGGAAAAGAATGTCACACGCCGGGCTGGGAAAAAGGTCACGCGCAAAATCAAAACTATTTCGATGAGTACCCCAGAATTGATCGCCCGCTTTCTCTATTTCTTTTGAGAGTTCGCATCCTAACCAACCTAAGCCGACTATACCCCACGTATTCATGATGAAATTAATAATCTAACCCAGAAAAAACGATTCCAACCATTACGTTCGCCCCGCTGTAGGAAACACTCTTGGATTCTGCCGCATTACCGGACAAGCTCGATATAAACGAAAATTGACCTAACAACAGAAGATTCGATGAGAGCGGCACTTCAACGCCGACTTTGGGGCCGATATCGATAAAAGACGCGTTGTATTCTTTGATCGACATCGTGGCTAAGCCAACGCCAAATCCAATAAATGGAGATGCCGACCATACTCGAGCCGTTACATCGTTATCAATAATCAAACGACCACCCGACATGCCTCTTGGGTACCAGCGGCTGCCAAGTGATAAACGCGTAAATGTTAACGAACCTTCATCGGTTCTAAGCAATTCATAAAACGATAACGTGTAGGCTGTATTAGCGGCTGTATGATTTAAATTATAATTGAGTTCAATGGCAGAAACAGAAGTCAGGTTCTTTGAAAAGTCGCCACTTTTGGTTTGAATATTAGCCGCACCCAAATTAGCATCAAAAGATGACGTCATATACGCGTGACTCGAGATCGATACTGCTGAACATAGCAAAAACAACTTCACGAGTGGGATTTTAAATTTTTTATGCATATACGAATTCACACTTATGACTATAGTCCCAATTCTATCTTCTCGTCCACCAATGTTAAATCTATTTTTGTTAAAATAATCACTCTAGTCCTGTTTGTGATTCCCAATTTATCTCTCGCAAATGCACCATATCTACATTTCAAGACTGGAATTTCTAATATTAATGTCAACGCCGGCGATCGCTTAAAAAATGTTCCGCTAAAACCAGCCATCACTTTAAAACCAACTGTATTGTGGGACTTTCCAACATTCTCTTCTCGCATAGGGGTGCATTTTCTTCAGGAAATAAAGAGCGCCTATGGACTAACTCCCATCTCCGGAATTGGTATTTCAGCGTACTATTATCTGAACGGGATAACGACCAATTACTTCTTTACTGATGATGATATTTTGCAACAGAGATCTCGACCTGGTCCTTATTTAGCGGCCTCTCTGACACCTGTAAATTTGAATATCAATCAGTTTGACGAAACCACACCTTTGACCAACTTCTACTTCAGTTCGCAGGTAAACGAAGTGGCCTTGAGCATGGGTTACGATTATCCTTATAAGCAAAATATGATTTTCTCAGGCGAATTTAACTACCGTACGGGAACCAATGCCTCTAGCAATAAAGAGCAAGTTAACTATACAGGCTACACCATATTTTTTGGTTTCGGAACTTCGTACTACTAAGTCATTTCTAGACTTTTTTAAACCCACCATTTTGTTACTATAATGAAAGGCCGTCAGTGAAAGGGGACTCTCGTGGAATGGTTTTACATCATGGTTTCTTTATCTTGTTTTTTCTCGGTCGCCTATTCTAAATTGAACTGGCCAAACGAGTCTCTGTTGGCATTAATGGTCATCATGATCTACCCTACTATTCAGTTATTAAAAGAGTTCAAAGTCATCGACTTAAAACGCTTCCGCTGGTCAATCAATTTGTTGCAGCTTCAACAGAAAAAAATCAGAACATTGAAAACGGAAATCGATACATTGAAATCTGATAACCAATTATTAGTTGATGAAATCACCGGCCTTCATAAAATTTGGATGAATCAACCGGGCGCACCTAAAATGCCAAATCCGTCGATGTCAGCTGCTGCAAAAACCGCTGCTGCAGAGCAAATTAAAAAAGAGGCCACGTACACAGACATCGAACCCTTAGCGCAATTGGAATATAATCACGGCGTTGAAATTTCTGAAATTTTAGATAAAGAGAAAGTTCATGCTGATGTAGGTTCTGATTCAAATGCCGATCATTGGCAAGAAACAGCATCAACTGATAAATCCCCGTTTTGAGATTGCTCCCAGTGATATAACATTTTGTTATCACTTGAAATGACAGCATTAAATGCATCTGCGCGACTTGACCAATCAAAACCTTTATTCAAATGCTCTGTTTTTGGCACATCCGCACCGACTTCAATAATCTTCATGTCTTGCGTCGATAACCAGCTATGTGGGTCTACGGTACCTATTCGATTCACATCATCCCAAACGAAATGATTTCCATTCCACGTGTTTTTAGGAAACAAATCACCGATACCCGGCATTTGCTTAACCACTTTTTCGCCGTTAGAGATTCTTGAAATCGAATCTTTAGAGATCACAACAAAACCGGCTGGGCCTTTAATAACCCAGTCTGGCTGCTGAATATCTAACTGCACTCGGCTAAGCGCTTTATCAAAACGATAGAGCGTAACACTATCTTTAGGGCTCAAGAATACAAACGATTCTGCATTCGGTATCCAGAACAGACTTTGCGTGGATGGCCGTGCATCTTGGCATGTAGCCGGATTTAAGCGCCCTGCTGAGGTCACCATCATTAGATCTTCTGGTTCATGCGCTGCCGACATGGGGCTAGCACCGTTCATCGCCGAGAAATCAAAATTAGCTAATAAATGATTTTGTTCTTCATAGGTAAATAGGCGGTTGGCTATAACTGCCATTTCAAATCGCGATTTATTTAAAGGGTTTCCACAGACTTGAATCGGCGCACCAACTTTTACGTCTTGCTGGCCATCCCAATAAAATGGATATGATTTTTCCATTTTACCATATTTCACCTTGGCCACACCGAACGGAGGCTTAAAATACATGAGTTGCCAATCAAGCTTATCATCCCGCAATTGTGGCATGAAACAATTGTAACCAGGCTGATCACAGAATAATTTTACTTCTGCTTCCACCTGCGCCACTAGCTGTTCATTTTCAACATGCCAGTTATATTTGCGCAAGATTCCTTTTTTATTGTCTATGGAAACAACCAGTTGTCGAGTCGCCCATACAACCATTTCATCGGCAGCCCATTTCGTAGCGACAGGTTTGATTTTGCATAAGTTATCTTCATTAGATTTTGATTTCCGTTCAACGAATTCAATTACTCCGACAATAACAATCAGCACAAGAGCAATAGAAAGGAGGACTTGCCCAACTTTTTTACTGTTCACGGTGTTCGGTAGGATTGGCTATAGCTGAAGGGTTTTTTAGGTGATTGGTTAAATAGAGCTGCTGATCCGGAGCTAATTTCGGCATCGATGACTTAGCCAAAGCTAGTAATTTTTTCTTTGCTTTTTCATCGTTCATTTTAGAAACAAAATGAACGAAATCAGCCGTCATGTCACTGCGACCTGGCTGAAGAAGCATCTTTAATTCCTGAAATGTAGACTCTGGCACCGGAACCCACGACACAGACACTTGCGTCCATGGTCGTTTTTTATTCCAGCCATTTTTAGAAAACGTAGCTTCGACTTTTTTCTTTTCTTTAGAATTTAATTTTAACTTACCTAATACATGTGACAATAACTGCGATTCGCGCGCCCTATTAAAATTAGAAGCATCAACCCACGTCATCACTGTTTTGAAAAACGGAGCGCCACTATCGGCATCTAGTTTTTTAGTATCTAAGAAATAGATTAATTGTGTTAGTTTGGTATCTACTGGAGGCGTCGTTGCCGCCAGCAATTCTGCTAGTTTTTCCCAGTCTTTTTTTTGAAGAGCCTGAAAAATGGGACTTTCAAATTTAGGTTTATTCGGGATCTCGGCCGCCACATGGGCCGCCGCAGGATTACGCTGGTCGGATGTTGGTTCGCGGTGCTCGGTGATTGGATCGCGATGTTCAACAGTGTTGTTTGTTTTTTTAGAAAACCAAAGACTGCCGGCAATCGCTAGCACAACAACAGGAACTGCTATTAGAGTCCCCGTTTTATATTTCGATCCTGAATATACCGCGCTAGGTATTTTATTTCGCATTTGGTGTCGGTTCCTTAGTCGGATCTTTTTCCGATGCACTAGAACGTTCTGTCGTTTGTTTCGTTTTATCTTCTATCGCTTTAATTTTCTTCTCGATATCTTCGGCTTTCTTAGCCATACGTTCCATTTCTTTTATCGTCTTCTCACGCTCTTGCGCTTGTTTTAGCTTAGAATTCACTTCTTCTAGACGACGTTGAGATTCTTCGTAACGCGATTTAAAGGCATCTTGTTCTTTTCTCTGTTTTTCAAACTCGGCTTTTGCCGCTTCAGACTGCTGAGGCATGAACCCCATTTTTTCTAAATCTGCAGTTGTGTAAGCTGCCTGTGGTTTCAATTTTACATTTAATTCCACACGACGATTTTTATCTTTATTTTCCTCGATCACTTCACCAGCCGCATTTTTATGAGGAAATGCTGGGCGAGACGATCCGTAACCTATCGCTACTAGTTTTTCTTCAGCAATGGCATTTTCACCCAAACGGCGAACAATACGCGACGATCGCGCTGAAGATAATTCCCAGTTGGAAGGGAAGTAAGCACTTTGAATAGCATCAATATCCGTGTGTCCTTGAACTTCAATGGATTGAAGTGGAAACTTCTTTAATTCGCGCGCTACAGTATCGATTACTTTGGCTGCATCTGCCGATAGCTCCACAGAACCAGGAGCAAATAATAGTTTACTTTGGAATACAATTTTCAACGAATCTTCTTGAACTTGCATATCGAACAGTTGCTCTTTGACTCCGCCATTTAACAGGATAGAGTTCAGCTTTTCATCAACCGTCTTTTTTAAAGTCCAAGCCCCGTTGGCTTCTTTTAAAGACCCACCGAAATATTTGACGACGTCTTTTTTAACGACTTCAAATTTTTCTTCGTCGATTTTAGAAAATGTGTACATCAGAACGAAGAATCCAAATAACAAAGTCATCATATCGGCATAAGATACTAGCCAATTGGACTCGTCATGCACCATAGGGTGCGCGTGTTCTTCCTCGTGTACACGAGACTTTCTATGCTGCAACTTTTCCCCCTTTAGGAGCAGCCGCGCCGGAATCACTTCCCGCTTTTGCTCTTTGAGTAGGAGACAAGAACTGTTTCAAGAACTCTTCAATAAATGTAGGATGCTTTTTTTCTACGATCATGATGATACCGTCTTTAATGATGCTTCTCATGATTTTATCTGAACTAGATACCGCTGATAATTTTTCAGAAATAGGTAACAAAATAAGATTGGCCACAACTAGACCATAGAATGTTGCGATCAACGCGGTCGCCATCGCAGGACCAACGCGAGATTGCGCACCCGGCTCACCTAATGTTTGCAACAAGGCGATCATACCCAGTGTCGCTCCCAATAATCCAAACGCAGGAGGAAAACGCGAAATAGTATGCCAAACTTTTAGTTCTTCTTCATCACGCTTTGATTTACCTTTGATTGAGTTTGATAACACATCATTTAGCTCTTCCGCATTAAAACCATAGCTAGTGATCATTTGCACAGCATCCTTTAGGAATGGGTGCGAGTTCACCGGCAACAAAGCCTCTAAACCTTTTGGATTTGTTCGGTAGGTATCAGCTAGTTTAACGATCAATTGGATTGTTTCCATATAGTTATCACGTTCTTTGCCTAGCATTTTACGAACAACGATCTTAAACGCATCTGCTAGCTTTCTGAAAGAGAAACTTAAGAGTGCTACCGTCATTGTTCCACCGACAACGATCAAGATACCATGCGGATCTGCGAAAATTTTAGGATTTTTTGTAGAATCCAAAATCGCAAATGTCGTAATCCCTAGAGCAGCCAATATACCTAATAAGCCTGCAAAATTCATATCTATCCCCTACTTGATCCGACCACTAGATGTGGTAATTGGTAACTTTGTTTTTCTTCGATTAATTTCTAAAGTTGACGCCGGTGTTCTAAGATCTGAGGCATTTTCTTTCATCGGTTCAACATTTAGCATTTTATAAACTGAATTCAAATAACGAAACGCTGCTTTATTGTATGGATCTAATTTCAAAGTACGTTCCCAAGCCACCCGCGCACCAGGAAAATCTTTTTGAAGATACTTAACAGAACCTTTTAATAACCATGCATTTGTAGAGTATTCGTCAGATTGAAGTGCTTTATCCAACTGAGCTAACGCTTCATCGTATTTACCACTTGTGATTGCACGTTGTGCATCAAATACTAATCCAATCACACTTTCTTTGCGATCTCGATCATGTGACGGCTGCCCACCAGCAAGGCGAGGTGAAAATAAAGCTTCTTTAGTAAACAAGGCCGTATTTTCTAAAAGCGCTATACGTAATTTAATATCTTCGAATTCTTTTTGCCATTCTTTAGGTTCGTCGTCTTTTTTTGGCGAACCCGGTTGTGGTTTTTCTGGATCTTTCTTTTGGGCTAAATTTTGACCGTCAGCATCGCCAGGTAATAATGGATCCATGCGAGCAGATACCGATAAGCTTTCACCTTGATTAACTTTAACCATGATTTCTTTAGGCTTGTAGTTTTCTTTTTCCATAACTAAGAAAAACACTTCTCCTAATTTTGGATCTTCCGTAATTTGTGTCGGAGTATTACCAATCAATCGTTTTTCATTTGTACGAATATCCTTGATGTACAAGCGTGCATCAGCAGGAAACGATTTGATTACATATTTTCCACCGCATCCGCTAAGCCCAAGGCAGATACCAAATATGAACATCAATGTTGAATAAAAATTGCTTTTTCGCATATCTTTATATCGTCTGTAGGCGCAAATCTTAGAGTCTAGAAAAAGGACGCTGCGAAATTATGTCGACTAAAGTTATTATTCAGGGCAGGTAAGGACAAGAATTTCCTTACGATCAAAGACCTGCGTCGCCGGAAAAGTGCACTTGTCATTGACGTGAAAGGTATAGGTGCCCGACTTAATGATAGATACAAAACCGGTCAGATACTGCCCAAGTTCTTTGTTTTCCTGATCATAGACGTACATGCCGGTCATGGCTTCCTTCGAATTGATCATCTTCACAGCGCCGACACCGTTGATATCAAACTCATGTTTTCCATCTGGATATACATAAAATTCAGGGAAAATCATTTCATAAAATGGATCTTTAAAAACCCGCAAACGCCACTTTCCCGTCGGAACAGAGACAAACTCATCACTTCTAAATTTGACCACAGCTTTATTATTTTTATCCAGAATTTCAGCATTCACTAGTTTATTGAAATAATTCACGCGCACATTTCCGTCACCAACGACGGACAAAGTGATTTTTCTATTTGGCGGAATCGTGAATTGGCCAAATTTGTAGGGAGGTATGACATCGACAACGACTTCATATTCGCCAGGAGGGACGGTTTGAGCCGATTCCGCATAAAATATTCTAAATGGTTTACGTACTCCATTTTCAATTTTAAACAAATGAACAACCGCCTGCGGATTTGGACTGATGACTTGCAAATTTTCTTTCTGATTAATTTTACTTCCAATCTGATTTAAGGCATCGTTAAAACTATCCCCATCATTAGCGACATGCGTGTCTCCAATGCAGCTAATTTTCTTCAGTGATTCTGATTCACCTTTGAAACCGAGTGCGATCACGTAAAACTTAATATCTAATTTCTGTTTCTTCCACTCTTCAACTGTTTTACACGGATCTCCGCCGCACGTGTCTTGTCCGTCTGTGACGACAACGATTCGTTTTGGTCCGAGATAACTTTTCAAATCATCAAAAGCCATAACTAAACTCTTATGTAACGGTGTCATGCCCATGGGACTGAGCTCAGAAACCTGGCGCTCCATAGTCGAAATGTTGGTTGTACTGAATGGCACAGCCATTCGGATATCGTCGCATTTACCCTTCTTCTTGCCTCCGTAGACCCGCATGGCCATCAAGTTCTTTTCTTTCCAGCGCGCGCGGAAGAATTCCTTCATTAACTCTTTTAGGTAATACATTTTAGATTTGTTCTTAGCCAAAATCTGCGCCATGGAACCGCTGGCATCGATAATCACTTCTACCTTGGCTTTCGGACCATTCGTAACTAAAGCTTCTTCCATTTTTTGAGCTTTCGTTTGCACTTGAGCGCTTGAAAAAGAATCCGCCGGAGTTTTCACTTCGGATGGG
>CAZCHT010000041.1:0-31033 GCA_964498705.1 uncultured Bdellovibrio sp.
AGGAATCTCAGATTGCGGACATCGGTATGGGCGGTCGCGTAGGGAAAGAGTGTAAACGATTTTGTAAAAGCATGGAAGACGGCAAAATATAAAGGTACAGATAAATATAAAAAAGGCGATCTGACATTGACCATCGTTTTAGACAATGGTGGTGTACGGGTTTTCCAAATCAAAGATAAAAAAATTCAAGAGTCAGGAAACGGGGACACATGGTCTCTTAAGAAGAATCTTTCCTCACTTTGTAGCTAATAAGGAGATACTATGGGCAGTTATATTGATGGATTCGTTATTCCGATTAAGAAGAAGTTTCTTAAAGGCTATAAAAAAATGGCAACCGTTGGTTGCAAAGTTTGGATGGATCATGGCGCGCTTGATTACTACGAATGCGTTGCAGATAGGCTAGATACACCGTGGGGTATTCCGTTCAATAAATTGTGCAAGCTAAAATCTGATGAAACTTTGATCTTTGCTTATATCCTTTACAAATCGAAAGCTCATTGCGCTAGTGTGAATAAAAAAGTCGCAAAAGATCCTCGTATGGATCCCACAAAATTTCCAGATATGCTATTCGATATGAAGCGCTTCTCTGCTGGTAAATTCAAAACCTTGGTTCGCGCCAAAGCTCGCTCTAAGAAGTAAGCCCCGCAGAGGTCCTTTTGAATTTATTTATTCGACTCATTTTGGTTTCTATTCTGTCGCGGTTTAGATCGAAAGTTTCAGTTCTCGGCCCCTGCATGACACCATTTCGCTGTTCGCCTAGCGATCTGGATGTTCTAAGGCACATGAACAACGGGACTTATTTATCTATTATGGATTTGGCGCGGGTCGATTTGATGATTCGCGCCGGGCTATGGGCCGATCTCAATAAAAATGGAATGTACCCAGTCGTCGTAGCTGAATCGATCCGTTTCAGAAAGTCGTTGAAACTATTTGAACGTTTTTATATCGAAACCACAGTATTGGGATGGGACGAAAAAGCATTCATTCTGCAACAGCGATTCTTGCGCGGTGCAGACGTTATCGCCGAAGCGATCGTTCGCGCCCGTTTCTTAAGAAAGGCGGGTGGTTCTGTGTTACCGACAGAAATTTTATCATTAGGTAAAGTCGACATTACAAGCCCACCATTACCTCCAGCCATTGCGGCTTGGAACCAAAACCAAATTTAATATGAACCCTCAAATATATGTTGAACTCAAGAAATTCGAATCCCTACAACACAAACACGCCGAGGTCGGTGCTGAGGATTCTGAACCCAGTTATATGTTCCAGCTCGTGATCGCCCATGCGGTCAACAAAACCCCAGTCGAGGTCGGAGAGGACATCGACTGGGATTTATATGAAGATATGGATCATCTGGAAGCGGCGCTGGAGCTGACAGAACAGGCATGGACGGCGTATATTGTGGTTCAAAGGGAACTTTCGGAAAACGATATTCCCGCTTTAAGAAAATACTGTTGGAGAATTGATGATCAGGAGTTTAATCCGGGATCTTGAGGCAGTCGGGCAATCAGGCAGTCAGCCCAGGCATCGGGCAAAGGGGCATCAGGAATACGCACAGATCTTGGCAAACTCCCAGGCACCTGACTGCCCGGAAAAATTTCCTAATTGTTTCAGTTTTAGATAGTAATTTTGATTTATACTCACGGTATTTTATTCCGTACTGGATTTTTATTTTTTTATACTCCCTTTCCTTTGATCACTCGCGATATTTTTTTTAAAAAATTATTTTATTTGACGCTGTTTTTGGTCGTTTATTCTTTGCGGTAAACGATAATTTCATTTAACTCGAGAACGAGGATCCGACCAAGGTTTTCTTTCGGCAGAAGCTAAAATAGGAACCTCCATCGGTATTTAAAACCATGTTTTATTAATAACGTTTTTCAGGGAAAACTCAAAAAACGCACTTCCAAAACACGTGCTAATGTCTTTGAAACAACGGGGCGTCCAAGATGATTTTAAAGCATTTATCCAGCGAAATTCTGCATGCAAAAACTAAATCTATCGCAGAAAAAGAAAGACTCACAACGATTGAAGTTTTATGGCATTTGCGCGAGAACGAGCGTCGAATGCTATATGCCCAAATGGGCTATCGCGATTTAAAAGAATACTGCGTGAAAGAATTGAAATACTCAGAAGGCAGTGCATGGAGACGAATAAGTGCGATGCGGTTGCTGCAAGAATTGCCCGAGGTCGAAGAGAAAATTCAAACTGGTGAATTGAATCTGACTCAGATCTCGTTGGCGAAATCTCATTTCCGGGAAGTGAAAGCGTCTAAGCAGGAGAAACAGGAAATTCTGTTTTCACTTGAAAACCAAAGCGCACGTTCGACGGAAAGGATCTTGGCTGAATTGAAACCGGAAACGTTTAAACCGATTGAAACCGAGCGACCAGTGAAGGGCGGCAAAATCGAACTAACGCTAACTCTTGATGAGGATCTAGCTAAAGACTTGGACGAGGTCCAGAGACTGATGGGTAAATCGATGACAAAACTCGAGCTTGTTCAAATGATGACAAAGTTGACCTTGGAATCTTTAAAAAAAGAAAAGCTTAAAACGGTAGGTGATAAAAGAAAGATTGAAGTAGTGAAGGTAAAAACAGGTAAATCTAAGACTAAACGCGAAGCGCAACCGGCGCCGGGGCCGTCAAAGAGATCTAGATATATTTCTAGATCTACAATTAGAGAGGTTAGGGCGCGTGATGGCAGTCGTTGTCAATACATCGACCCTCTGACAAATAAGCAATGTGAGGCGATTCATCATTTGCATATCGAGCACAAGACGCCTTTTGCTAAAGGCGGGTCCAGTCAGGACGTTGAAAATTTAGAGTTGCTGTGTGCAGCTCACAACCGGCTAAAAGCAATTCAGCAGTTTGGACATTCTAAAATGTCGGGTTATATACCGTCTTTGCAGGGCTAGCGATTACTTGCTCATTATTCCAAAACTGATCAAGCCTAAACCTGTTCCTATTTAATCTGAAATGAAAGCTGAAAGACCCGTTTTACTTATCAGCTTCCAGCTTAAAGTAAATTTAGAGCCTTCTCGCCCAGGTAACTAAAAAATATAAAATATTTCACAAAAAATGTCCCATCGATTAACCCAACAGGGGGTGTCCTTGCGTCTTACTAATGAAAGGCACTTCAAGGATGAAGAAAGCCGGACAAGATGGGAAGCAGTTAGTTTAAAGCGGAACGTTACAGGATGAACGAAGCGACGCGGCCCTCAAGGACTCGTAAAGAAAGCTAGGATGGCTTTTGAGTCCTTGGAATGATTTTAAGATTTAATAGGTTTGTGGTTCATAGTGTTTCATTTTCTCCTTTGTTTTTGTTTTTTTGGAGAAACTCTCATGAGGGTTTGGTGGTTCCCCGACATGAGTAAGTTCTCCTGCGGAAGGCTTAAAGCCTTCCGCTTTTTTTTGTCCAAAATCCGGCCAGCCTTTTAACTGTTAATACGAAATTTCTGAGCTATAAAAGCAGTTCACTCTTAGGTTAGAAACTGAATTCGGGCCATCGGCTAACATTGAAAAACGGCCTACATACTGACTCGTTGCCCGAGCGATCGAAAGTTTTACGATAGATCCACTGTCTTGATACTCTTGAACTAAAGGGGATTGTTTGATTAAAATTGCAGGTTTATTGAACACAAGCTTTTTGCTATTTTCGATATGTTTTACGACCAATAAATTATAGCCAGACGGAGTACCGGCGGTTTTAACAAGTCCAACTTCAGTCCAAGTATCACCATCATCTTCTTCGCACGTAAACAGGGTTTTATAGGTTTTTTCTAAAACTCGGTGCTGCGCGAACGCTGAAAAACTAATAAGACTAAATAGTGCTGTTAATAAAATTGATTTCATATTGGCTCCTTTTGAAGTGTTGTGAAATGAGTTATACTGAATAAATAAACAGAGTAAATGGACGGACTTTGTAATGCTGGTTTTCTGTTCGCTGGGCGAACGCTCGAGAAATTATTTCCGGAAGTGGTCGTTCTAAGAAATTAACTTTTGTATTGAAACTAAACAAAGCTGAATAGTTTTCATCGTAGTTCGCTTGGCGAACAAAATCAAAGTGATAAATTTGAAATTGAATGAGTATGGAGCTATATCTTGGGACCAGGAGATATATGTGAAGTCTGTATTTATCTTATTAATCCTAACGGCCATGACGAGTTTCGCAAAACCTATTGCTTATATGGAAGAGGCAAAGCGTGTATCATCATCTATTGCTGGACGGGTGCTGTCTATTGAGGGTGTAAGCTCTATTGGACTGACGGTCTGCGATTATCGTACAGGTCATGTGTTTTCAGATGGTGATGTGTACTGTGTTCTAGTAACGGTCGACGACCATATTGCCGTAGGTCGGTTGGCAAAACTATATAAATCAGGATCGCGAATTCAGGGTATAAACTTTTGGATTCAAGTTCGTGGTGCCTCTAAGCCAGAGCCTCGCATGTCTGGTGGCGGGTAAATTAGAATGGAGCAAGTAAATTTAGAACTTCTAGAAAAACTCTCGCATGCAGGGGACTATCGCAGTTTTTTAAATTTACTTCTAGATGATCTCAAAAAGCGTAAGGGCCTAGGTGTACGAGCAGATATATCTAGAAAAGCGGGTTTTGCATCACGTAGTTTTTTGACAGAGGTTCTTTCTGGAAAGAAGGGACTATCCAGAGATGCCATGCAGCGCTTAAAAGTGGCTTTGAAGCTGACAGGTCATATAGGAAAACTATTTGAAGCGTTGGTGTATAAAAGTCATCCCAACATTCAACCCTCCCAGAAAACAAGTCGTGAAATTGACCTCGCAATCGCCGGTTTATCCAATCAAATCTTAAAGAATAAAAACAATCCTGAATTAGCTAGGCCCCATTTAACTCGCCCGGAGGTTTTTCAGGTCTATGCCGCTTTAGGAACAGAAAATTTAGGCGCTGATCTTGAGGAAATAAAGCGTAAAACGGGCCTCACATCAGTTCCAATAAGAACGGCGCTTAAATCGTTGGTAGAAAGCAAAGCGGTCAGGGTGTCAGAAGGTCGCTATTTTGCGATATCGGCCAATGCCGATTCTCTCAATTATGAAAATCGGGCCGCATTGGCAGAAATGATTCACAAAGTATGTTCTGGGATTCAAAGAAACCGCAAGCAAATGGTTGAAGATCGAAAGAATTTGAACATATATAGTGCGTTTTCTGTGAATCGTAATCGTGTTTTTGATCTTAAAAAGGATCTTGAAAAAGCTCTTATGAGCGTTCTTGATGAATATCAGGATGACAGTGGTGATTCTGTCGAACAAGTTTTCCTTAGTCTTTTTAATACTCCCATTTAATTCTGCCTCGGTAATTGCATATTAAAGCGAGTTCTGGTAACACATCCGGACGTGAAAACTTCTGAACTAAACTTCGATTATCCCCAAGAATTAATAGCGACCTATCCTCAGCACCCGAGTCGTGTTTTGCATAATTTAAACGGTCAAAACTTGGAACTGCAATGGTCTGAATTTCTTAGCCAATTCAAATCAGGGGATATCCTAGTCATCAACAATACTAAGGTTTTAAAACGCCGTGTGTTCTCTGACGACGGTCACGAAATTTTATTTCTCGATTCTCCGACGGATCAATCGCAAATGGGTAGAGATCAAAAATACGAAACGTGGTCGGTGTTATTCCCCTCAAAAAAACTAAAATTGGGCGATAAAATCCCAATGCCTCTCGGCCTAACAGCTGAGCTAATTCAAAAAGGCATTCCGCAAACGATAAAACTCAGCGAGCCTGTGGATGAAGACTATTTCAATAAAGTCGGTGAATTGCCGCTGCCTCCCTATATTCAAAAGGCGCGTAACGAGCGCCGTAATCGCGAAGGTGAAAATACCGCCTATCAAACTATCTGGGCCGAAAAGCCGGGTAGTTTAGCCGCACCTACTGCCAGCTTGCATTTTAGTCCTCAGGATCTGGAGTTTTTAACGTCCAAAGGCGTTGAAATCATCACGCTGACCTTGCATGTGGGCCTGGGTACATTCTTACCTGTGACTGCAGATTCCCTTGAAGAGCACGTAATGCATGAAGAGTGGGTAGAAATTCCAAGCCATCATTGGAAAAAAATCAAAGACGCCAAAGCTAATGGCCAATCTATTTGGGCCCTGGGAACTACCGTCGTTCGCAGCCTTGAAAGTCAGGCGCTGGGCCGATTTGAATTGCGCCACCATAGCTACTCTGGCACAACGGACCTGATGATTCGTCCGGGTTTTGAGTTTCAAATCGTCGACCGATTGCTGACCAATTTCCATCAACCACAAAGCACACTTATCGCTTTGGTGATGGCATTTGCCGGTAAAGACAATGTGTTGAGAACCTATCAGTGGGCGATCGAGAAAAAATTTAGATTATTTAGCTATGGTGATTTGACGTACTGGAAACAGGGGTAAAATTATGGAACAAACTCAAATCGCAGATCTCGTACAAAAAGGCGAGCACTTCAAAGTCAAAGCGACCGCTGGCAATGCTCGCCGCGGTGAACTTCATACGGCTCACGGTACCATCCAAACTCCGGTCTTCATGGCCGTTGGTACAAAAGCTACAGTAAAAGCCATGTCTAATGAAGAACTCGTTGAATGTGGCACTCAAATTCTTCTAGGAAATACATATCACTTGCACCTTCGCCCTGGTGAAAAGTTAATTCAAAAAATGGGCGGCCTTCATAAATTTATGAATTGGAACAAACCGATCCTCACAGATTCTGGTGGTTTCCAAGTGTTCTCACTCAGTGGACTGCGCACGATGAGTGAAAAGGGTGTTGAGTTTCGCTCGCACCTAGATGGCGGAAAATATTTTATCTCTCCAGAAAAAAGTATGGAGATTCAAATGGATCTTGGTTCTGACATCATCATGGCATTTGATGAATGTTTGGGGTACCCAGCCACCGACGAGCAAATTATTAAATCGATGGATTTAACTCATCGTTGGTTAAAGCGTTCAAAAGAGGCGATGACTCGCAAAGAAAGTATGCTGTTTGGTATCGTGCAAGGCGGATTAAGCCTGCCGCATCGTATGCGATCATTAGAACAAGTAGCGTCTGTAGATTTGCCAGGCTATGCGCTTGGTGGGTTCAGTATTGGTGAGCCGATCCATTTAATGCATGAACTATTACCTGAAATTGCACCGCGTATGCCGGCCAATAAACCGCGCTACTTGATGGGTGTGGGAACGCCGACGGATTTACTGATTGCCGTGAATGCGGGCGTCGACATGTTTGACTGCGTAATGCCGACCCGCGTGGCCCGAAATGGAACCATCTACACATGGACGGGCAAGGTTTCGATCAAACGAAATGAATATAAAGACGATCCGTCGCCTTTAGATCCTGAGTGTGATTGTTATACCTGTAAGAACTATACCAAAGCGTATTTACGTCATTTGTTCTTAAGTGGCGAGATCTTAGGTTCGCGATTAAATACGATTCACAATATTTATTTCTATATGAAATTGATGGAACGGGCTCGTGCTGCTATCGAAAATGGCACATGGGACGAATACTTCCAGGACTGTATGACACGATTTAGCAAGACAAAGACTTTAACAGAATAGTGTATTCAAACCCCTATCGAGCGGGTACAAGAGATTTTCTTTTAACGAGGTGAATTATGAAAAGATATTTTATGTTATTACCATTTTTAGCTCCCGTAATGGCTATGGCGCAAACAGCAACGCCGCAACAGCCAGGTATGCTAGAAGCCCTGTTCCCATTTGTAATTATGTTTGTGATTCTATATTTCGTTCTGTTGCGCCCTCAAATGCGTAAACAAAAAGAACACCAAAGCTTTGTGACGTCTATAAAGCGTGGCGATGAGATCATCACACAAACGGGTATCCTAGGTCGCATCGAAGGCTTAACTGAGCAATTCGTGACTTTGGAAATTGCTGACGGTGTACGCATTAAAATGCTTCGCTCTCAAGTAGCGGGCAGTGCTCAATCCGTGATTCAGGCTGCTCAAAAAGACAGCACTAAAAAATAGTTCTATTCAGATCAAAGCCGTCTCGAGATTCATAATTGACAATCTATTCCCTTACTTAGCACAATGTGTGAGATTTACATCGAATGAGTAAGGGGAAATTATGGAAAATTACAGATGGCGAGTGATTGGTGCTCTTGTCGGCGTTCTGGCCGCAATTGTATTGCTAACTCCTAACTTCATGGACACCTCAAAATTAAACTGGTGGCCAGCTAAGAAAAAATTGAATTATGGTTTGGACATTCAAGGTGGTATCCACCTTGTGATGGGCGTTGACATCAATGGTGTCATGACCGAGACCGCAAATCGTCAGGCTAATAGTTTGAAAAAAGAATTAACAACGCTAGCAACAACTAAAGTTGAGCTCGTTAATTTCAAGATTACAAACCCAGCTATCGGCGAAATGGAATTTGAATTCCACAACGCGGCTGATGCGGACGCAGCCAATAAATACATTGGCGATCGCCATGGTACAGTTTTGCAAACGATCGAACGCAAAGATAAATTCACAGTTTATCGTTATTTAGACAACTACCTAGTTGAATTAAGACAAAAAGTAATCGCCCAATCCATTGAAACGATTCGTAACCGTATCGATGAGTTCGGTGTTGCTGAGCCAAGTATCTCTCAACAAGGTGACAATCGTATTTTGGTTCAATTGCCGGGTATGGCCGATGCAGAACAGGCTAAGAAGCTAATCAACACGACAGCGAAACTTGATTTCATGATCGTTGATAGTTCAGTCAATATGGGCGAAGTTCAAAAGTGGATCAAAGACGCGGAAACTGCGGGTAACTTCACAATGGCGACGATGAAATATTCAGAGTATGTGACTAAAATCAACGAAGCTCTCCGTGGTAAAATTCCTGAAAAATCAGTTTTGTATTTTGGTAAAGCCGAAAATGCTCGTACGATGGACGCAGGATCAATTCCGTATGTTCTTAAAGCAGACACTGGTTTAGGTGGCACAGATCTAGACGATGCTACAATCTCTTTTGGGCAATATGGTGATCCGCAAGTGGCTCTTCGTTTCAATACTGTTGGTGCTGGAAAATTTGCTGACATCACTGGGAACAATATAAATAAACCTATGGCGATCATTCTAGATCGTATCGTTAAATCAGCTCCTAATATACAAACTCGAATTGGTGACGGTAACGCCGTGATCACTTTGGGACAAAGAAATCATCAAGAATCACTGGACGAAGCAAAAATGATCTCGACGGCTCTTAAAGCCGGCTCGTTACCAGCGGCTCTTGAGCAATTAGAAGAACGTCGTGTGGGTCCGACCCTGGGTGCCGATTCGATCAAGCAAGCTCAAATGGGTGCGTACGCAGGTACATTCTTGATTTTCATATTCTTGATCCTTTATTACCGTGTGATGGGTGTTGTCGCTTCAACTTCGATTGCTGTGAACGTGTTGTCGGGTTTGGGATTGTTAACGGCACTAGGTGCGACTCTGACTCTGCCAGGTATCGCGGGTATCGCGTTAACTGTCGGTTTCGCGGTGGATGCGAACGTTCTGATTCAAGAGCGTATAAAAGAGGAACTCGTCAAAGGCGCAAGCTGGAAGTTGGCAGTTAAAGAAGGCTACAATCGTGCGATGTCGGCGATTATGGATTCTCAAGTGTCGGTAGCTTCCGTTGCCATTATTCTTCTTAATTTTGGTACAGGTCCAATTCGTGGTTTCGCGGTGACATTGTTAATCGGTATCGTGACGACTCTTTTTGCAAACGTTTTCGTTTCAAAAGTGATCGTGGATACTTTGATCTACAAATGGAATGTTAAAAACATCTCTATCGGTTTATCTGATAAGAATTTGGCTAAGGCTTAGGAAGTATACAATGAATCAGAAAAAAAATAATTCACAAGTAGACAACGAAGGATACGGACGCTTTGATTTCGTCGGTAAGACTCCATTCTTTGGCGGAGTTTCGTTGCTTTTGACTATTGCCGCATTAATTTATTTGTCCGTATTTGGTATCAACTACGGTATCGATTTTAAAGGTGGAACTGAAATCCAAGTTAAATTTGGTCAAACGGTGTCAATCGATGACATTCGTAAATCAGCCCATGGACTTGGTATCGGCGATGTCGGTATTCAAGGATTCGGTGACACCAGCGAATTCATCATTCGTTTCCAAGGTGAGCCAGGCAAAGACGACAAAGAAACAAATGCGAAATTGAACGAAGCGATCGGCAAAGTAAAAGGCATGATTGATACTCAGTTTAAAGACAAGCAACCAGAAATTCGACGTGTAGACACAGTGGGACCTCAAGTGGGAGCTGAACTTAAACGAAATGGTTTGCTAGCTGTATTCTATAGCTTGCTTGCGATTTTGATCTACGTAGCTTTACGTTTCGATTACAAATACTCGCCGGGTGCGGTTGTGTGTTTGGCCCATGATGCGATTCTGACTTTAGGTATCTTCGTACTGGTCGGCAAAGAAGTGAACGTATCGATCTTGGCGGCGATCTTGACTCTAATTGGATACTCGCTGAATGATACGATCGTTGTGTTCGATAGGATCCGTGAAACAGATTCTCATTATCACGACAGATCATCTAAGTTTATCATTAATAAAGCGATCAACGATATGTTAGGTCGTACCATCATCACGTCGGGAACTGTATTCACTTCGGCGCTTTGCTTGTGGATCTTCTCGACAGGGACTGTTTCGGATATCGCATTTGCGATCACGATCGGGATGTTCTTTGGAACGTATTCATCGATTTTCGTGGCAGCGCCTATGATGATCTTGATGGAAAAAATGAAAGCATTAGCAAAGGCATAACAAATGTCCGACGTAACTATCCAGAACGGGAACCAGGCAGCTGGTTCCGCTGATCAGACATCGGGGATGCAGAAATCAGCCGTTCTGGATTTTTACAACCAAATCCCGCCAAAGCTGCGCGAGTATTTGGAAACGTTTAATTTATCGACCCCGCAAGATATGTTCGATTTCTTGCAACCAAAACTGACGACTCTAGAAAATCCCTATAAAATTGAAAACCTAGAAAAAGCCGCCGAGCGATTATGGAATGCTTGGGTAAATCAAGAAAATGTTTTGATCTATGGCGATTACGATCTGGATGGAACGTCGGGAATTATTTTACTGTATGATAGTTTCAAGGCACTTGGATTCAGTAACCTTCATTATTTTCAGCCGTCGAAGGCCAATGATGGTTACGGACTGCACGCACCTATTTTAGAGAAACTAAAAGCCGAAAAAAATATTGAAGTGGTTGTGACGGTGGACGTGGGTATCACTGGCAACGCGGCTTGTGACAAGGCCAAAGAATTAGGGATTGATGTCATCGTAACGGATCATCATTTGGCTCAAGATGAATTGCCAAACGCCTATTGTATCGTGAATCCGAATCAGCCTGGGGATACGTCGGGACTGGGGTACTTGTGCGGCTGCGGAGTTGGGTTTTACCTAGTTCGTGGTTTGTGCAAAAAGTGGATTGAAAAAGGTACACCCGTTAAATTTGATTTAAAAGCCGTACTGCCATACTTTGCGATTGCGACAGTTACAGATATGGTTCCTTTGGTTAAAGACAACCGAACTCTTTTAAAATTTGCTTTTGAGTCTTTTAAAAACGTAACTAATTTTGGATTGAAGGCATTGTTAACTGAGCTGAATCTGAACGATAAAAAAATAGATACCAGTGATATTGGATTGCAACTGGCGCCAAAAATTAATGCTATCACGCGAATGAGCGCGCAGTTAAAGCCGATCGACCTGTTATTTAGAGACTCGGCAGCCGATGCCAAAACATTTGTTAAAGATATTTTGAAATTAAATGTGGAACGTAAAGCACTGCAAGAGACCGGACTGCAAGAAGCTAAACAAGCTTATGAAGAGCATTTGAAAACTAATACAATTGATATAACTGATCATTACCGTGCCTTTTTCTATGCTTCATCGAATATTCATCATGGTGTGACGGGGTTGATAGCCTCAAAAATGGTTGAACAATTCGGCGGTAGTTTTTTTATTGGTGCACATACGGCAGATTCTGATGTTGTTGTTGGATCGTCTCGCAAGCCGGATGCTATTTCCTATAGTTTAGTGGACGTAATGGCGGCAAGCAAAGACAGTTGGATTCGTTTCGGTGGGCATGCCAGTGCCGCTGGTTTTGAATACACTAAAGCGAATGAAGATTCTATTTTGGCAGGATCAGCCGGATTTTTGAAGAACCTTAAAGATGCCATTGATGGCTATGCTAATGGTGATTCGAATTCGACTCAGGACCAATCAGGAAAACCACAGCCAATCGATCTAGATTGGTTTGATTTGAATACGCATTTCTTCACGTGGGTACAGTTTTTAGAACCATTTGGTGTTCAGTTTCCAGAACCCGTATTTCGTCTGAAAGCGGTTCCGGTTCTATCAATTAAAGTCATGAAAGAAAAACATTTTAAGCTGAATGTAGTTAATCCGCAAAACAGAGAAGCTTTGAATTTTGTTTTATTCAATTCAACTGAAGAACAACGTCAGTTGCTAACAGCGCTGAATCAGAAATTTGATATTTGTTTTAAAATTAAAAAAGATACTTTCAACTACAATCAACGTTTTCAATTTATCATCGAGTCTATTTCGTTATGAATTCAGCGATCGTAATTCTTTCCGGTGGTTTAGATTCTTCAGCCAATCTAGCATTGGCTAACGAGCAGCTTAACGTAAAAATGGCGGTCACGTTTGACTATGGACAACGGGCGGCCGCTAAAGAAATTCAAGCGTCCATCGCTTTATGTAAACACTATGGAGTAAAACATAAAATCCTCTCGATTCCATGGGTGGGGGAATTTGGTAAGTCGGCACTGATCGATACATCGATTGAAGTTCCTACAGCCGACGTAAAAATCGATGACAAATCAGCCTCGACCAAATCGGCGTCCAAAGTTTGGGTGCCTAATCGAAACGGGATCTTTTTAAATATCGCCGCTGGCTTTGCCGAAGCTATGGATTGTGATTACGTTATTCCTGGTTTTAATTTAGAAGAAGCATCGACCTTTCCCGATAACTCTAAAGACTTTATTCAGGCTTTAAATGGCAGCTTTTCATTTTCGACTGCTAATAAAGTGCAAACAAAGTGCTATACGATTGCTATGATGAAAACCGAGATTCTGAAAATCTCCATGGAAAAGAAATTGCCTCTAGAACTGCTGTGGCCATGCTACTTTGCCGGCGATATTTGGTGTGGGGAATGTGAATCGTGCCAGCGTTCCAAGCGTGCATTCAAAGCCAACGGTCTAGATCTAAAAAAATATTTTAAAACTGTATAAGGAGTTTTCTATGTTAAAGCTGCTTTCGATGGCATTGATTTCAATATTTGTTGTGAATTGTGCGTCCGTTCATTCTGGCCATATGGCAAAAGATGAAAAGGGAAAAAGCTCGTCTCAAGGTGGTTTATCCGTTAGTGGTCTTGAAAACTCTAGTTTGTCTTCAAAATATTTTTTAGCGTTAGATTTTACTATCGAGAATTCAACTGCGGATTGGATTGTTGTTGAAGAGGCTTCATTGACTTTTTTAAATAGTGACCTAACTTCAAAAATGATCGTACCGGTGGGAAAAGATTTGTCGGCTTGGGCAGAAGCGGCTCAGCAGAATGCGGAGATTAACTCATACAACACAGCGATGATTCTAGGGGCCGTGGCGGGAGCTGGAGCTATTGGTTCTAGGGCATCAGATGCGGGAGTGGCCAAAGCTTCAACACTGGCGTTGATCGGTGCGGGAAGTGCAATGACGGTGAACTCTATAAATCAAAATATGAATGATGTTGAGCGGGCTAAAATTCTACCAGAAAGCCATTTATACGCCGGAAACTTTGCGGTTCCACCGGGATTGCACGCTAAAAAATGGGTAACCTTGTACACAAAGGAACCGTCATCGATTCCGTATTTACGCGAAGTGGAACTTAATGTGAAAGTTAAAAATGGTCAAAACTATAAATTTAAAATTCCGTTTCGAAGGGGCTTAGTTCCCTCGGACTTTCAATCGAGCCATCCCGAGAATGATCCGGCGAACCGCATACGCCGCTAGGTAAAGGAAGTAGAGAATGTTTCGACGTCAGCTTTTAGCCGCATTTGTTTTAGTATCGCTATTCACGCTAGCTGGTTTTGCAGAAACTCAGATTTTATTAATTGGAATTAAAGACCTTCATCCAACTCAAGCTAACTTGGGATTTAAAGAAGTGGAAAAAAAAGCAAAGAAGGTCGCTAAAAAACAAGCAAACGGGGAATTGGAACAGTATTTGCGAATGGAATCGGTTCCGGTTGTTCTAGGGCCAGGAAACAAGAAGTACATGATCGATGGCCATCACTTTTTGGCCGCTGCCTACAAACAGAAAATAGAAAAAGTTTATTACGAAGTGGTTGATGACTATTCCAATCAAGCCGACCAAACGGCATTTTGGAAAAAAATGATCGACGCTAAACGGGTGTACCTAAAAGATAAGGGGCAACCGATTGAACCAAGTGATTTACCAAATGATATTACTGGACTGACGGACGATCCGTATCGCACTTTCGCCGCGGACGTGCGTGATCGAGGCGGTTTTAACAAAACAGACACTCCGTTCATGGAGTTTATGTGGGCCGATTATTTTCGGCCATTGGTAGCACTTGATTTTATTGAAACGGATCATAAGAAAGCTATCAAACAAGGCAGGGTCTTAGCTCGAGATAGCAGAGCCGCTGACTTGCCGGGATATCGAGGATCTAAAAAATGAAAACTAAATTTATAAAAAAATACTTTGCCTACACGGGCGATCAATTGCGTTCGCACTTCGCCTACGAGAACTATGGTGTCTTGGGAAATTCTATCGTGGCGTGGATTGGTCCTTGCGATATTCCGTTTGAGCACATGGTGGATTTAGAAGATGTGCTGGCGAAAAGCCCGATTCGCGGGGCCTTGATGCTACATTTTATCGTGGAAGTTTTTAATCAGAGTTTATTCTCGGCCGTTTCATTGCAAAGATTGCTTGCCAGCATAGTTAAAGACGAAATTGAAAGCCGTCTTAATTCAAAAAGTCCAATTCGGTTGTGCCGGGATGGTGATGATGTATTCTGGGGCGATAGAAAAATCACTATCAGTATCGCTTCCATCAGTGCTGTTTCCACACAAATTCATTTTGCCGTTAATGTGAATAACAACGACACTCCTGTTAAAACGGCGGCGCTAGATGATTTCAAAATTAACGTAAATGATTTTGGAAAAACAGTGCTGGAGAAATTCAGCAAAGAATTTGATTCAATCGAGATCGCCACCCAAAAAGTAAGACCGCTTAAGTAGGTTTGGAATTCACCGGCTTTTTGTGCAGGCATAAAAGCAAATAGATTGCAGAGATCAAAAAGGGTACCAGGAATCCATAGTATTGGTATTTTAAGTACAGGCTTGCGCCCATCCAGCTGCCAAATATAAAGCTAACTATAATCCCAACTCGCATGCCCGTTGCTTTTAGTTCTTGCACACGTAGCGGATGGTTGTGTTCGTGTGAAAAAATTCGAACCAGACCAATGCCTAGATCGGTCGTTAATCCCGTTAGATGGGTCGTGCGTATCACGGAATGAGAAATGGATGTGATCATGGCATTTTGAACGCCCGAGCTAAAACTTAAAAGCCCTAACAGAAAGTAGTCGTCCGCTATGGATAATTCCGTCCCAAAACCTCCAAATCCATTGTTCACACCCATCATAGTAACTAGCCCGTAACAGGCTGCCATCAAGGAAAACAAGATTGTGTAGTTTGGTTTTTTTTGACGGATACTTCTTCGGTCAGTAAAGAATGCAGAAATGCAATTCCCAGCCAAAAAGAACAGTGGAACGGATATTATTCCCAGCGCGAATCGAAAGTTTCCGGTGGCCATTTCGACTCCAAAATGAGTCGCAAAACCAGTCGTATGGGTCACAAAACGGTGGCAGGCCAGCAATCCGCCGACGTTTACGCATCCTGCTTGAAAGGCTAAGCTATTCCATAGAGCAAATTTTTTGGGAGAATAGTGAGGTTGACTGATAATATCCACGAACATGTCTTAATTATAAATCTTAAGATGAAAAAAACTAGTCCAGAGTGAAGATTCATTCTACAATGATGACATGGTAGATGTGGTTGCTGCTGTAGTGGAAAAAGAAGGAAAATTTTTAGTTGCTCAACGTCCCGTTGAAAAAGGCGGTGAGTGGGAATTTCCTGGTGGCAAAGTTGAAAAAGGCGAAACATTTTTCGAAGCATTGGTGCGCGAAATTAAAGAAGAGCTAAATGTGCCAGTAAAACCTATTCGCATCTTATCTAGCTACCCAAAAGACATTCGAGGCCAGACCTATAGCATTCATTTTGTCGCAGCCACTTTTGGCAGTGAAGAATTTGTTTTGTCCGAGCATCAATCCTGCCTATGGGTGGATTTAAATGAAATTAAACAGCTCCCTATGTCGTCAGTAGATAAAGAATTTGTGAAACAATTGCGGTCTAGTGAAAAATAAGTCCTATAAGTAAAAATGAGTGGACGCCTGTCATAGCCATCAGTAACGTGGTTGTATGGACGTGTTCGTATTTCCCCTTGTCAATGTGAACCTCTTTCCAAAGACTACCAAGCCATTGAATATCTTTGAACCCCGTTATCTACAAATGATCAAAGATGCGGTGGCTAAGGATGTTCCTATTGCTATTGGGTTCATTGATGATCCAAATAAAATTGCTCCCGTTGGTCCAGGTGAGCGAATCAGTTTCGTAAATGAAATCGTCGGCTACGGCAAAGTTCAAGTCGTTGAAGAGCGTCAGAATGGTTTTTTGCTGGTGTTCATACATGGCTTGGGAAAAGCTCGATTAGGAAATGTTCAAAATTCATCGACTCCCTATTTAGTGTGCGAAGCGACGCCCATCCAAGAAAATTTAGTCCCTGATCCTGGGTTACACGAAAAGATTCATCTGATCAATCGCGTGCTCGCCAAATGGATTACCGAATATTTTAGTAATTCAATGCAGAGTGAAATGTTCCTGCGTCAGCTGGACGGTCCCGAGGCCATTATTTCCGCATTTTCTGCCTATCTAATTAAAGATTTTGATCTACAGCAGGTCGTTCTTGAAATGGACGATATCAACGAGAAAATCGAATTCATCTATCGTCTGATTTTATCTAACGGAACCATTTAGATTTTGACTCGGGCACCCGACAGTTGTAACCGTTTCAGTTATGGAATTAAAAGCTGTCGAACTTCGCCTGCGTCGCTGGGCCTATTTTTTACTGATATACACGATTTTAGTTATTCTTTGGGGCGCTTGGGTGCGTATTTCACATTCGGGTGATGGTTGCGGTGATACCTGGCCTCTGTGTAACGGGAAGTTAGTTCCTGAAGCCGCGCGCGGGAAAACATGGGTTGAATATGGACATCGTTTCACGAGTGGTTTGTATGGCATCGTGGTGATGGGTTTGTTTTTTTACGTTCGCCAATTAAAAAATAAATTTAAAGGAATGGATTCTACCTATCGCTGGATGACGTGGACATTGGTATTTATGTTTTCAGAAGCCGCACTGGGTGCCAAGTTAGTGTTGTTTGGACTTGTGAACACGGATCAGTCGGTATGGCGCTTGGCAGTGATGAGTCTTCATCAATTGAATAGTTTCATGTTGGTTGCCTTTACCGTTCGCTTTTTGGCAGCGACGTATGAGTCGCATTACCAGCAGAATTTTGGCGGTGAGCCGCCCAAGTTAACTCCAGTATTTTTTGCTAAGCCTGCATTTTTGATTTGTTTTTTAGTCATTGCTGTCACCGGAGCGTGGGCCTCGCTCTCAACCACGTTGTTTCCTTCGACCAGTTTGATGGATGGATTGATGCGAGACATGGAATCAGGAAGCCACATAGTTTTAAGAATTCGAGGTACACATCCTATATTTGCCGTTTTAATTGGTGGTTCATTAAGTTTCGGTTTGTATAAAATAAGTTCACAGTTAAACGCATTCTTGTCACGAATTGCACTGGCGGGTTCGGCGTTGATTGCACTCGGTATAGTAGTTGGTATTGTAACGTTGTTTTTATTATCGCCAGTGCCTTTGAAGCTCATTCATTTGCTGTTAGCGCATACTTTGTGGTCGACTAGTGTTTTCTTTTTTCATTTTTATAGTCTGGCTAAAGGCAAGGGAGCGTAGAATGAAATCAATTATCTTAATTTTGATGTTCGCGTGCACCGTCTTGGCAGACATCGATTTTAAAAAGGAACTCGAGCCTTTGAAAAGTATCGGCCCGAAAGTCTTCGACGTTAAAACATTTGATAAAACAGAGAAAGCCGATTTGATTTTGGTCGACTTCTGGGCCAGCTGGTGTGAACCTTGTAAAGAGGGTTTTGCTTATTACGAAGAAAAAATTAAAGCGCAGAAAAATAAAAAAATTGTTTTGATCAGTGTCAATTTGGATGATTCGGAAGATAAGGCACAAGCCTTTTTAAAATCGTATCCTCAAAATAATGCGATAGTGTGGGACGAGAAAAAGAAAATGATGGCCCTGCTAAACTTTGATGCCATCCCAATGATGTTAGTGCTCGATAAAGATTGGAAAGAAATCGGCCGCATCAAGGGCTTCAATAGCGAGTCTAAAAAGAAACTCGCTAAGTTTTTTTGATTTCTATTGGTAAGCGCGCAACCTTGTGAACATACCTGCTTAGAATGGATCTGCTATAGGCCTTGCTAATCCTTCATCTTCGTGGGTTGGCTACTCAATTCAGACAGAGTATCCCGCTGGATATCTTCAATTGTAAGAGGTAGCTGCGTATAGCGTTCGCCCTCTTTTTTAAGTCGCGTTACGCCAATTACCTGCCACTGGAAAAACTTATTTCTCCAAAAAAGATCTTCTTGAATCAAGAAGCGAACCTTAGCGGAATTGATCGTCCCTTGCTGTTCTATGCGTCTAAGGTTTTGGATGAAGGCATCTTGATCCCACTCTTTAAATATTGCAGACATAGAAGGTTCATTTTTCAATTTCTGATAGGTTTCAGTTCTGTAAACATAGTGACTTGCCATTTCCATTTTGCTGAGCATTTCAATACGCATTCCCACAAGTTGATTTACTTGCTTATCGCTCAGTGCGGTTGAAAAATGAGTTTGATACGTAAAACCCGGCAGGTCCCCTCGGATTCCATCTTTTGCTATCTTATTGATATCGGCAAAAATGATCGGGCCAAACTTCGTTTGATTCATTAGTTCTTGATCCGCACGACGATAGTCATATTGGACAGTTTGGTTGTATTTTGAATCTACATAACTATAGAACTCACGAAGAGTTTCATTCCAGTGGTACGCTACTAGGGTTCGGTCCGATTCTGTCAAATTCAATTTAGATATACTGTCGCGCAAACTGGTGAATCGATAGTCAGATGCTAATAACAAATTATACTCTGGCGATTTTTTTTGAATATCTACCTGTCGGTTCACTTCGGTTCGTTGTTCGATGCGGTCCACTACGTAATCGTAAGCCATGATTGAGGTACCAATAGATGCAGCGAAAATCATCAATGAAGAGATCTCTTTTGTTTTTCCAAGCAGTTTAGCTGAAACGGCTCGTGCCGATTTCTGAACGACTTTTTCTGTGAACCAAAGGGCCGGCCTAAAATCTAATGTTTGATGCGCATAGCGAGCTGTGAGGCGATTAGGAACGTATTGTATTGCCTTGTCGAGCAACCATTTATTTGGATTCGCGGCCGCAAACATGGGAATCGGGTATTCGACTTCTTTTCTTGGTTCACGAACCAACAAGGCCCCACCGCGGGTTTGGTGGATTTCTTTGATATAACTGATAGAAGCCGCCTTAAGTTGGCGAAGAAGCGACTTCGAGTAAAAATGTTCACATGAATCTTTAGTACCTTTTGCATGACTTTCTATCGCTGTAAAATAAGTCAATGAAAACGCTAATACTAGAAGCAGGGAATTAACCGTCCTCACTTGATCGAACCCATTCTGTAAAACTGATGGCATTGGTTAAGTAGATTCGAAAATACCGGTGCCTGTGATCGAAGGGCCGATTGAATTGAAAGCATCACTAAACGTTGGCTGCGACTATCCAAATTTAGTTTTGAATAAAACGATTTCAATTCCTCTGGTGTCAGGTTCAATTGCGCAATATCGTTTAAATGCTTCATGTAGAAATCCGTTTTGGTCTTTGAATCGAATTTAGAAAAAATATTTTTCTCTAGTTTAATGAGATCATTGTAGGAAAGTCGAAGAGCGAAAAGTAGATGTCCGTAGTTTAGAATCTCTTGTTTCACTTGAATATTAGAAAAGGGTAATTGTGTCGCAAACGCTTTACCAATCGAGTATTCTTCAACTAAGTTTAATTTAAAAAAATCGATGAATTGATCAGAACTTGTAAAATAAGGTAAAATGAATCTTAATGCTGATTTAAATTCCAATACCCCGATCGATCGACGCTCTAAAAAGACAAAAAGTTCTTTTCCATCTACTTTTCTTAGATCTATTGATGGCAACAGAGATAAGCTTGCGTGCCATTCCTGTTTCTTGATCTCGTCACTTCCGACATAGACTACCGGGCGCAACTCACCTAAATTTTTAAGTGTTCTTCCACGTACTATCGCCTCCATTTGACTTAGGGGAATCTTGAAGCCGGTTTCTTTGAAAAAGTTTCCTGTTCTTTTCAACTTCAGCTCTTCACCGGTCATGCTTACAAATGTACGCTCCAATACTAATCTTGCTGAAACTGTGGAATTTGCTCTAAAGAATGCAAAATATTCCTTTTGTCCGACGAAACTCTTCTTTACTAGTACTTCTAAGTCTTTTTGAGAAAACAAATCTAAGGCAGTTGGTTGGTTTACAATAGTAGTTAGAATGAACAAACTCTGTTGTCTATTAGCCTTTGTTACAATGTGATCGCGAACCATTTTCACCGCTAGGGCATCATGGACCTTGTTCAAGCTCGGTTGGGTGTAAACTAAGTCCGAAAATGCCAATACGTTTGCGCGGATAATCGGATCGTTACCTAGAGTTACATTGGTTGCCAGACTATTTACGAAGCGAAACCAATTGTCGGTGTCTTTAGTGAAGTAGGAATTAATGACACCGCCCAGTTTGCCTTGTAGCTGAGCTTTTGCTGCCGGGTCCTCAATTACCGAACTCAACGAGGTAGCTAAGAAATCTTGGTATTTCGGACTCGAGACTGCCTCAAACATGTCTATTCGACTTTGCGTTTTCATCGGAAAGAGTACCATTTTCACTATTCTCTGATCTAGCCCTGTACTTGTTTGGGAAATCATATCGAATAGTTCGTGGTACCGCGTGGATGAATTTAAACCTAATGCACAAATTTCACTGAGTTGAACGTCGGATAAGTTTTGCGCGAGAGACGCTGATTTCATAAATGTCTTAGTCATTACATACGCACTATTAGGGTTTAACGTTGCATACAAGTTACCAACAATAACAGGATTGCTTAAAATGACTCGGTGTTGTTGGTCCGTCGCTGTTTCGTAAGCGTTGTGCGGCAACAAACTAGCCATAGACTTTATGAAGCTACTGGACGAATCAAAATGGTTCATCCGCGCTGTTTCTTGCATTACGGTGACCCATCCTTCTAAATCAGTTTTCAACCCCGCTTTTGTTTGAATTAAATACTTTTCGACTTCAAAATCGCGTTTCCCTAATTTTTCATAGGCCTTGTAAATGTGGGGGATGTCTTTTTGATGTTCTTTCTTTGCCGCCAGCTGGGCACGGATACGAAGTAGTTTTATATTGTTCGATGATTCCAATACCTGGGTTAAGGTTGGATTGGTGAGGTTCATAGCTTTTAGCAAATGGTCAAAGTCATCTGCAGTCTCTATACCCTTTTGTAAAAGAGCCTCATACATTTCAGCCGGATAGTAGCCGGCCGCGACCTGAGCTGCTGCCAAAAGTATTAGGGCTTGCTTTGCTTGTCCTGTGGTTGATTTTCTAATAAACTGTTGGCGGGACGTCTCTTCGTATATTAGTTTTGCAAAAGACTGAAATTGCATTTTAGTAACCAAGTTAGGCGGCATAAAATCTAAGTATATTTTTTCCAACTCAAGAGAATTTGAAAAACTAGAAGTCAGGTTTAAACGACTCTCATAGTGTTGAATCCAAAATTTCTCGTCGCGAAATAATTTAAATATAATTTTACTCATTTCATTTCCAAAAATTGCCTTCAATTCTGGTGTATCCATGATGGACATATAGACGTATTCTAAATGCTCGATTCTTTTACCTTGGGAAAATGATGTTAAAAAATGTTGAATTAACATTTTATCTTTTGATTTAATTAAAGTTGATTGAAGCTGAGGAAATTTTCCGTTTTGAAGAATTTTGTAAATTTCCTCAAAATGAGAATATTCTTTAATTGCTTTTTTAAGAATTAGCTCTGATTCAGGTTGAGTTATCACGTCGCTCATCGCGGGATTGGCGAATATCCATTTTATCAATTCGACGTTTTCTGCAGAATCCGTGATTCCCAAAATTTCCTCGCGACTGCGGGCCAGAAGCCAAGCAAGATCTTTATTTTTGATTGTCGAAAACTTAGAAAACTCAGTTCTGCCCTCTAGCTCAACCAGTCCGCTGAAAAGGATTTCTGAATGGCTTAGTCCGTCTTTTGATTTGATTTCATTTATCAAACTAGATTGGAATTGCGCATTTTGTGATTTTGCAGACAGCACTTCCTGAACTATTTTTACGACCTGAGGATCCCTCACGTCTTGTTTTTGCAATTGCTCTATGAATGGAATAAATAAACTCGCCATTTCAGGATACTGAATAAACAGTTCGGCATATTTTCGTAAATTTTCAAGACTCGAAGGCTTGTAGTAAGCTATCGCTGACAAGATCAAAACACGATATTGAGCGTTGGCGCCATACTCCGTCGGCAATAGTTCAAAGAGTGGGGATAGATTTATCTCGCTGGGTGCATTGAATTTCTCGATGGAATGAACAAGTTGCGTTTTTATGTCAAAGGCTACCTGTTGATTTTTGATTAGTCCTACTAGTTTCTGAGGATCTGAAATTAAATTTTCATAGTCATTGAGGTAACGACGAGCTATTTGTACATTTGGTACGCTCAGTTCAGTAATCATATCGGCACCGTAATTATTCGTATAGCCTTTGTGAGCGGCATGGGTGACTATACTATTTGCCGTCGATCGGTCGACTAAGTCATAGGCAGTGGCTATTGGTTGATCAGCTAAGACATAATTCATTGTTTTATCTAGAACGCCACGAACGCCCGAGTTTGTAATCGCGCCAGACATACCGACAACGTGCATATTTTGATCGGGCGTACGACGTAACCATTCATGCGCAAACAACTTCTTTTGTAGTAAACCTGTATCTTCATTCTCAATAACTATTTCATTGGCTAAATCAGGGGCACCGAATTCTACACCTAAGAACTTCTCTTGAGTTTGGGTCACAACGGGAACTTCTTGCAAAAATCCAACATAGCTTACTGAACTCTGGACGCCACCATTAGCTAAACCTGATTTTTCAATAAAGTAGTCGCGTGTCGAGGGTAGTATCGGCACGGCCCAACGACGTGGAGTGAGCCAGTTATAGTAGGTTGGGTCATTTCGGCCGCCGACACATTCCCCCAGTCTCACGCCTTGAAAAATACCGTGAATACGTCGAGGAATTGGCTTAAATCGATAAGCCACCAAGCCCGTAGGGTCAACAGGAACAGTCCGACCATGACGAGTTTCACGCATAATAATCGGAAATGAATCTGATTGATCGTACAAAGGCTGCCCTATTAATACCATGTTTTTTAAAAATGTATGGGCTTGCTGAGGAATCTCAAAAGATAATCTTAGCTGTTTTGATTGTTTAATTTTCTCTAAAACGGCAATGACCATGTCCGCATCCGAAGATTCTAAGTAGCCGGATACTTCTGAATCTGAAAGAATCTTTAACATGATATACGCATTGGCCGCTTTGATCTTAGGGTCATTTTTGATTTTTGGAGACTGCCAAAACTCACCACGCCTAATGCCTTGTTGCTTTTTATTCAATTCCGCAATGGAGTGCTCAAAAGCTTCAATATCGGTTGTCAAATTTCGATACGCAGTATTTGCGCCGACGAGTGCCCGCGCGTCGTCTTTGAAATCTAAAAATTCTATGGCATCTTGGCTGAGTTCGGTCTTCCATTTCTTAAGAAAGTTATTCCATTTTATGGTGTCTAATGTCCGACCGCTGGTCTTAAGCGCCGTGTGAATTTCGTAAGCTCGGCCATCGTGTTTTTGATTCCAAACCAATTCACCAAATCCCGGAATTTCATTTACGGCCATCGCTAGTTGTTGCATGATGGCGTTGAATCGATGACGTACGAAATGACTAGGACCAAAGTACTCTTCCAAATTTTTGTAATAGAGTTCGATTCCCTCGGGATCATTCAGAAAATCTTGTACGGTCGGATATTTGGCCAATACCTTCTGATCGATCTCTTCAATAGTCAAAGCACTTGCGAAATTCGCAAAGAATAGAACAAGTGCAATAAGCCAGCGTAGGGCGATTTTGAGGCTTTGGTTAAGTACTCGCATGATTGGCCTGCTTCAAAAATTAAGTATTAATTAAACTATTTATTCAGTTTTGATTTCAAATAGGTAAACGTAGGACTTAGTGTTGGATCCGCATTCAATGTATTACAAATATAAATTCGGCCACCGATGTCGGTAACAGTAAACCCGATTGCGAAAACTTCAAGTGCTCTAATACCCATACGGCCGGCATAGCGACCAAAACTAACTCTTTTAAGTTTAATTTTATTAACAAGAGTTACCTTTTCTTGGGCGATTTTAGCTGCTTTTTCCTCAAGAGTTACAACGGATTTTGAATTCCAACTATTAATCTGACCTTCGATAGCTTCAACCTGATTTCTATAGACTTGGTCTTGTAGGCCTTGAACGTGCTGAATTGTCGACGAAGACGCGGATGTTTTTATTCCTGCTAAATTTCCCGATCGCAAAAGTTCAAGCTCACGTTTTAAAACAGTCTGTGTTTCCTCTGAGGCACGTCTCAGGTCGGATTGTTCTACAGTCAAAGAAGATATTAAAAGTGACTGTCGAGATAATTCGGCCTCTAACTGGTTTACGCGCGCAGCAATTTCAGGTGAGTGCGCAAATGCTAACTCGCTAGTCATACGTGATACTGCGTTTCTTCGGATGGCATCTAACTCGGCATTTAAATACTGTAGGTTGCGGAAACGATCTTCAATCGTAAGTAAACCTTCGGCCTGAACTAGTCTTTCCTTTTGAGCTAACGCTTCTTTTAAGGCTTCTTGATGAACTTCTCCAGTGCGTTTTACTCCGGCAAACTCATTAACCCAAGAAACAATGCCAAAAATTCCTATGGCCAGATTTCCTGCGCCAAGAAAACCTTGTTCGCCACCACCATCGGGGCCGGTAAAAATGGGATCTTCTTTATTGCCCCTAGCTTTAGGAGCTTCCTCGGCAGCATTTTGCGCATTAGCTATTGAGACGCTAAGTGTGGATAAAGCTATTACGGTCATTAAAGTCAGACTCTTGATTTGGTTTAAACGCGATTTAGACATTTTTAGCTCCTGTTCTTTTTCCACATCGTTCTCTTGCGACTTAAGGACCAGATAAAACTAAAGTTAAATTCATTTGAAAAAAATATCTGTATGGATTTTAGACAAAGTGACTAAATTAAGGGCTCGTGGCGATTCTTCAGTCTATGATGCCACCTTGCGAATTTTCTTATTTCACAGAATCTGAATAAGTCATGATCAGGGGGCGTGCGTTCATTTTGGCTTTGAGTAGCAAAAGGATAATAAACACGCCGCCGGTTTTTCTGTCTAAAAATAAAATTTCGCGTGGGGGAGTTCTCCATTTGAAATTTTTGATAATTTCTAAAACGCGTTTTGATAGACGTTGAGGTAGATCGGTTGTTTTCCAGTCGTAGTTGCCGTCAGCATCTACGGGTCCTTTTTGTCGTGGGTCGCCTTGTTTTAAAAATGGTTCCACTGTTTCATTGCAGAACTCTTCAAACTTTTCTATTAAAAGACTATCATCGCCATCATAAATAAATTTTAAATCCTTAGCGGCATCACGAAGCATTTCTTTATCTTCTATTAACGAACCTTTGATCATCCGATGGTAGGCATTTAAAAAAGCATCGTCGTAGCTGCGCGTGGCTCCGAAATCAAACAAGACCCATTGGTCTTTACTATCGGCGCCAATTCTGACTTTATAATTTCCAGCGTGCGGATCCGTTTGCAGATCCTTCCAAATAAAAAGTTCATGAAAATATAAATCTAGAAAATTAGTAGCCAACTGATTGCGGCGTTCCTGAGATAGCGACTGAATCAACGAATCTTCGATACGAAGGCCTTTTTCATAAGACGACGTCAAAATGCGTTTGTTCGAAAATTCTGGGTATATTTTAGGTACAACAAATCGAGGGTCATCTTTTAAGCGCAGTCGGAAGGCTTCGGTTTTCAGAGCTTCCTGTTCGTAATCACTTTCTTGAATCAACATTTCTTTGATCTCGTCAAACACGGGATCCAGAGACGTATCCTGAGGGAGAATTTTAAGAAGGTGAATGAATGTTTTGATGGCTCGTAAATCGCTGTCGATGGCACGATCTACATTGGGATACTGAACTTTTAATACAATAGATTCGCCCGTTTTTTTTATCGTCGCGCGATGGACCTGGCCTAACGAGGCACAGGCTAAAGGTTCTTTGTCGATATCAAGTTCATTGTATTTTTCAGCACCTAGGTATTTTATGATCAGTGGTTCAATCGCTTCCCATTTGAGTGCCGGGGAGTCTTGTTGAAGAGATTTAAAATATTTGTTCACTTCGGGTGGAAAGAAATGTTCACCGTACATCGATAACATCTGTCCGGCTTTCATGATTGAACCTTTGAGTTCGCCGACCTCTTTAGAAAAATTCTCGGCTTGTTCTGCGATGAAAACATTCCAACTGATAGCTCCTTCTTCTTCGCTTTTAAAAATCTTACCCAAGCCTTGGCCCGCTAAACCAGCTCCGGCATTAATCGAAAATTTAGCTAACGAAACCGTTCTGGAAAAAATATTACTTTTGATTCGATCTAGTTTTTTGCTATTGACGTCGGACATATAGTTTTGTTCTACATGAAGTTTACGGATTTTTAAACTTATATTGCGGGGCCTATGTTAAAGTTCACTGTATTTTGGTTTCGGCGCGATCTGCGGCTTAATGACAACGTTGGTTTGTTTCATGCCTTGAAAGAGGGGAAGAATGTTCTCCCTATCTTTATTTTCGACACCGAGATCCTTAAAGCGATTAAAAACCCCAATGACCGCCGGGTTGTGTTTATACACCGCGAACTAGATCTTATTAAAACTCAGTTGAACAAGCTAGGCAGTGATTTGCTGGTTTTTGCCGGTGAACCGGTTTCTGTATTTCAAAAGCTTGTCAAAACATACTCCCTAGAAAAAGTATACACCAATCGAGACTATGAGCCCTATGCCCGCGAGCGGGATAAGAAAGTCAGTGATATTTTAGCCGAACACGGTGTTGAACTTTTAACGTTCAAAGATCAGGTCATTTTTGAAAAGAATGATATCCTTACGGATCAGAAAAAAACCTACTCAGTCTACACTCCATATAAGAAAAAGTGGTTAGCGACGATTCAGGAAAGTGACTATGCGCCTCGCAAAACAGAAGGGTATTTTGAAAGATTTCATTCCTCGAAAATGAAATCTAAAATGCCAACATTGGCGGAGCTTGGGTTCAATGATATTGATTTTGAATTTCCGAGCCTGATTTGGCCTGCTGTTCAGATGAAGAAATACAAAGAACAACGGGATATTCCCTCTATTGAAAATGGGACGTCCCGATTTGGTTTGCATCTTCGATTTGGAACGGTCAGTGTGCGTGAGCTAGTGAAGAAAGCGATTAAAAACTCGGATGTTTGGTTGTCCGAATTAATATGGCGCGAATTCTTTATGCAGATTTTGTGGCACTATCCTAAGACTCAAACTCTTTCTTTCAAAGCGCAATACGAGAATATAAAATGGCGAAACGACGAGAAAGAATTTGCAGCGTGGTCTACGGGACAAACAGGGTATCCTTTAGTGGATGCTGGGATTCGAGAGCTTTTACAAACGGGGCACATGCACAATCGTGTGCGGATGGTCGTGGCGTCTTTCTTGTCAAAACATCTATTAACGCATTGGTATTTGGGCGAGCGATTTTTTGCGCAACATTTGCTAGATTATGATTTATCGGCAAACAATGGAAACTGGCAATGGGCGGCTGGTACGGGGTGCGATGCCGCTCCTTATTTCCGCGTTTTTAACCCGACGACTCAAATAGAAAAATTTGATCCTGATTATATCTATATAAAAAAATGGGTGCCGGAGTTTGGTACAGCAAAATATCCAAAACCGATCGTTGAACATGTCTTTGCGCGAACGCGCGCTTTAGAAGAATACAAAAAAGGACTTAATAAATGAAAATTTTAATTACGGGCGCCACAGGGTTGATCGGTAAGGAATTAGGACTCGCTCTTCATAAAAAAGGGCATTCTATTTCCGTAGTTTCACGTGATCGTCAAAAAGCGAAAAATCAATTGCCGTTCCCGTGCGATATTATTGAGTGTGATTTGGGAAAAGCACCGTTTAAAGAGAAGCATGAATTTGATGCCGTTTTCCATTTGATGGGTGAAAACGTAACAGCTCGCCGTTGGAACGAACGGGTGAAAAAAGAAATTTTGGACTCGAGAGTAATCAGTGCGCGTAATTTAAATGCGAGCTTAACAGATTCAGTCTTATTTTACCTGACGTCATCGGGTGTTGGTATCTATGGTGATCAGCCAGGTATATCGCTGACCGAAAAAAGTTCGTTTGATGGATCGTTTTTGTCTAACGTGTGCGTGGCGTGGGAAAATGAGGCAGATCAGTTTTTAAAAATTCAGCCCAAAGCAAAAATAGCAAAAATGAGAACAGGAATAGTCCTGTCATCAAAAGGCGGGGCTTTAGACAAAATGTTGCCGGCCTTCAAAATGGGAGTCGGTGGGGCGCTGGGTGGTGGAAAGCAATTTATGAGCTGGATTCATATCGACGATCTAGTTGGTATGATGATATTTGCATTCGAAAAAAACATCGGCGGCGCGTACAATGGGGTTTCGCCAAGTCCAGTGACTAACCTAGAGTTTTCTCGTGCGCTCGCGGATAGTCTTCATCGTTTTCTGGGCCCGTCGATACCAAAACTCGCATTGAAACTTTTGTTTGGTGAAATGGCGGAGATTATGTGTGCCGATCAAAAGGCCTATCCGACTCATGCCCTGAACAGCGGCTTTCTGTTCAAGTACCCCGACTTAAAGGATGCTTTAACAGTAGTGCTAGCGAAGTAGGCAGAGGGCACAAGCACATAGCAATTTATGATACATAATTGTTCTTAGGCGAGTTTATTATTCTAGTACCTTATTCTGGAAATTCTCTATACACTTAGATACGCGATGGTTGAATTAGCGGTTATATCGATTTGTATTCTTTTTAATGCGCTTTTGTCATCAATCGAAATGGCCTTCGTCAGTGTATCAAAATCCGAATTAAAGAGCTTATCTAAAGGCAATTCCCACGCCGCTCGTTTATTGAAACTTCGTGAGCATCCTGAACGCACTCTATCTGTTTTACAAATTGGTATTACTATCGTGGGCGCTTTATCGGCGGCGATTGGCGGCGTCGGTGCTGAAGAAAAATTATCTCCTTATTTTGAATCGACAGGCATGTCAGAGCATTGGGCTGAAATAGTTTCGTTGGTGATCGTAGTTTTACCTTTGACCTATTTGAACGTTGTGATCGGAGAATTGGTTCCAAAGTCTCTTGCGCTCAGACACCCAATGAAAATTTCATTAGCCGCGGCGAATGGTCTCATTGTGGCAGAAGCTGTTTTGTCGCCGTTTGTGAAAATGTTAGAAGTTTCGACTCAGTTCTTTTTAAAAATTATTATTCCGTCAAGTAAAGCAAAAGCGCACACAGAAGAAGATCCGCAATCGGTCAGTATCGCTAATTTATCCAATGCTCATCAGCAGTATGTAATTAATCTTGTACACATCGAAACTAAAAAAATTCGCGACATTTTGGTGCCGTGGGAACAAGTGAATACTTTAGATTTGAAGTACAACTTGAACGAAGTGCTATCTCTTGTGATGAAGAGTGGTCACACGCGCTTGCCAGTGTTTGCCGAGACGGAAATCGTCGGCATTTTGCATTCCAAAGAATTTATCACATTCATTTCGTCTGGCGATGAAAACTGGAAGAAAATTATTCGCCCGATTATTCGCATTCGTCCCACAGAAGGCATTCTAAGAACATTGCGCTTTATGCAGGAAAAGAAAACGCATATGGCTCTTGTTGAAAACAACTCTGAAATTATCGGTATCGTTACCTTAGAGGATATCATTGAAGAAATCGTCGGTGATATTTACGACGAAGACGACGATGGAATGCTACGTAAAGTCCTAAGTCAGCGTCTATTAAAACGTTAAATCAAGGTGATAAACCATAGACGTCCCACTGTCTAAACTTTGGACAGTAAAAATTACCCAGATACAACTCATAAGCTAATACGATGGCACTGGTATCGCTGTATCCGTTACTGGATACAGAATTCGGGAGCATCTATGAAACTTTTGAAGTCAGGTTTTTAATGAATAAAACTATAGGTATTTTAATTTTATCTGTGACGTTGGTATTAAGCCCTACGCAATCTTATGCGCAATCATGTGTGCTAGACAGTTCTGAACATGCGGATTTGCTGACTTCTATAAAAAAATTGAAAGAAAAGCTAAGTCTAGTTCCTGAAGAGTGCAAAACAGAAGGTACTCGACAAGCGTTTCAGAGCGTTGATGGATTAAAAGATTCATCTGGCAAATTGCACGAGTTTGTAACCAATCAAGCTATGGCACTAGACGCTACCCAATTCGGTACAGCCGCACAGACGGCCATGGATTCAGTGAATTCCATAACAAAATCTTTGAAGTCAGCTGGATCATGCCTCAAGTCAAAAGAGAAGAAAGATACTTTAGTTTCT
>CAZCHT010000042.1:0-30573 GCA_964498705.1 uncultured Bdellovibrio sp.
GGGGGCCACCGCAAGGCCGCGAGGCGCAAGTGTGCCGCGGAAGGTAACGAAGGATCACGGCCATTTCCGCAATCCCCGAGCTCCATTTACCGTTTTGGTTGGAATAGGAACGGATAAATAACGACCGTGCTATTCCCATTCGGTGCTTTTGGAAATACGATTTTTTTGATTACGTCGGTTACACACGCATCAAAGTTTGGATACGCTGTGTTCGATGCAGTCGTGCTGATTGTGTCTACTGGGCCTTCACCGTTGATTTTCCAGCGAAGGACTAAACGGCCGCCTAAATCTTTTTTGTAGGTTAAAAACTGCTCGTGGCAATTTCTAAGTGCACGTTTGTTATCTTGGATGGCTTGACGAACTTGCTCTTTCGTCAAACCGCCTTGCACTTCCATTGATTTCGTTTCTAGCGCTACTGTGCCGCCTAAAGATTGGATCGAGTTTGATCCGTCTTTTTGGCTGCCACCGAATGCCGCAGAACCCACACTACCCGTTGCTTTCGAAGACGCCATACCCGAGATTTTCGTTCCTTTAGAAACGTTATCCATTTGTAGAGTCGTTGCCGCTGCCGATAAGCCTTGGCCATCGTCGTCGTCGGCTTGTGTTTTTCCTGAATTAGTCAAATTCACTTTTCCTGTTGGCGGCTGGATCACTTGTATTTTTCCAGTTTCACCAGAAGCAGAATCTGTTGGTTTTACTTTAGCCATTACCGCTTCAGCACTAATTCCTGAGCCGACTTTCTTCGCGCCGCCTAGTTTTCCTAATAGACCAACTTTGTTTACGTTTTTGATTTCGCCCTTTTGGTTCAATCCTTGAGATAATTCCATTTTCTCGTCCACGTTTTTAATTGTGGCACGTTTACCTAGAGCTTGAGTAACTTTAGGAGCCGGTGGCGCTTGTTTTTCAGCTGTTTTAACCGCGGGTTTGTTTTTATTAGGATCTTGTTTATCTACTGGTTTAGCCTCTACCTTTTTTTGTTGATCTGGTGGTGGCGTTTGAAGTTCTTCTTTTTTTGCCTCTTGATCATAAACAGGCAATGGTGGAGCTTCTTCTGGTTTTTGCTCTAAATCGATAACTTCAACTTTGGCCACGCGTTGGGGTTTTGGGATATCCGTTGTCATTGGTTTATCAACAAATTTTAACGCAATACCCATTAGGAACATGAAAATAACAACGATGATCAGCGTTACGACAACGGGATCTTTTCTCCATGCTGAGGGCGGCGCCTGAACATCGTACTTATTTACCCAGCGAATGTAATAAGCATTCTCGGGCGAGTACAATAAATAGAAATCATCTTCGTCTACTGTGATGCGATCATTTACATTTTGAAACTTATCAATAATGCGATCAGCACGATTGTATAAATCTGTAACATTCTCTTCACCCATATTTTCAATAGTTAAAATATTTGAAGACTGAGTTGAATAATTAAAACTAATTTTAGGAAGCGAGCCAATCTTGATACCTTTTTGCAATAGGTCTTTTGAAAAGTGGTTCACCGATGTAACAACATCAATCTCTGTATTATAGGTTACAAGTTCTAGGACGCGATCCATCTCCGGCTTGATGGCAGATCCCTCTTTGTTCTCTAGATCTAAAGACCGTTGGATAACCCCTTTTGAAATTGGCGACGCCGCCAATTTTTCTTCATCGATAGAGATATCAAAGTCGCCAATCTTAGTTGGCGAATCGGTCAGAATCATCGCCTCGCCACTGTAGGACTCTTTACTTGAACTTGAATCTTGATGAGAGATATCAACAATAGACCAAAAACCAACATAAGGATCGAAGTTACCTTCACCCATCCATTCGATAGTAAAATGAATCGGTTTTAAATCTTCTTTACGAATAACTAAATCACAAATGGGAGCGCGTCCAACAAGCATCGTGCGCTTATGAGGAATTAATCGACCTATCTCTCTGTTGCCTTTTTTAAATAGAATTACTTTCATATTATTTCATCTTTAAAAATCGCGTACGACTTTTCCTATCTACTTCTAAGTAATCGTTAAAATCGTCTCTATTATAGATCAGTGAATCAAACTTAATATTATCAATCGAAATCTGTAAGAATAAATCAGGTCGACGGCGCTCACCTTCGATCACTTCGCCTTCAAAATCCAAAATGGCTCCGACATTCTCTTTTTTGCCTAATGAGCCACCACTTGATGATTTACCGACAGATGACGTAGCCGTATTGCCTGAAGGGAGTGATAAGTCTGTAGCTTCTTTTTTTGCAGGTGCTGCTGCTTTTGCCTCATCGGGTGGTAGACTCAAAGATTCTAGCCCGCCATCACCGTCTTGAGCCATGGCAAATGATGATCCCAGCACCAGACAAATCAGTAATGAAATTAATCTCATGGTATTGCCTTCCATTTGTCTATTAATGCCTGCTGTCCTGTTGACTCCAGTTCAGCTCGGTATAACTTTCTATGTGCTTCAGACATCCCCGTCTTGAAAAATACCCAAGTTTTTAAACTATAGTATTCCGCTGTATCGATCTTCTTACTCGAAAGTAAGTTATCTAAGAATATGATACTAGCTTTTATAGAAAGTTTCTCATAAATCGCTTGTAGCTTTTTGAAGTTCTCATTCTGGGTCACTGTCCAACTTTCAGCCGTCTTCATCGGTAGTAGACTGTTCTTTTCGTCGTCAATGTCTTTGTTCAATTTTGTTTCAACTTCAATTTTTGCTTTTTTAAAACTCTCGGCCTGAGTATCATATTCTTTCGCCATATCCGCTAATCCGCTTTGATACTCTTTCAATTGAGCCTCTGAAAGGCCTGCCGGGGCGGGGGAATTTTTAATAGACTCTGCCATTTTAGTTTCAACTTCGGTCATTTTATCAAGCAATCGGATTTTTTGTTTAGATGTTCCCGATGTCACCGCTTTTAACACCTTAGTTCTTAGGAATTTTACGTTGTCGACATTGTTTACAACGTAACTTTCATAAGTTTTAGGGTTCATTTTAGCATTTGGAAAGATCATGTTCTTGATGTTTTTCTCGATTGCTACTTCTTTGTCCTCTTGAGACAACTCTGAAACAAACTCTTTAAACATTTTCACTTGGTCAGGCTTCAGCATCGGAGTCATTTGCTTATAAGTTAATAGCAGTGTCGAGTAAGCCAATCGCTTTTCTTCAACAGTCATTTTAGGTTTAGCGATTAAGTGGGCATAGATAGCTTCCGGATCGGTGTATGCGACAATGCTATACAAGTATAATCGCTTGTCTTGATCTTGCTTCTCTAATTCCGCAAAATCCGCGGCCGTCAATTTTTGATTATGGATCGTGCGATTCAGAAGAACTTGATAATTCATTGTCTTGTCTGAGCCGTACATCCAAAATGCTGGTAATAAATAAAGATTTCCGGAATTCAAACTTTGATCGAAAAACTGCGAACGGATAGAATTAAATGCCGGTCGTGCTTTGATCGAAGCTGAAAGGGATTTCCACTCTTGATCTAATTTATCAAATTGACCTAGTTCGACTATTTTTTTGAAATAGTCTACGTAAACGACCGTTGCTTTTTCTTCAGACGGACTTGTTTTTAAGTATGCCTTGATGTCATTTTCATAATTTTGAAAGTTGCCGGCATTTGAATTCATCATCGCAGATTTCAAGCTGGCTTCCCGTTTAACCTCAGTGATTTCTGGTGAAATATACGCCGAATAAACCGGATGATTTTGAACATCGGCATATCTTTGTAATTCAAAGAAAATCAGAAGAATCTTTTGCGCGTTTTCCGTCGACTTCTCGTTTTTGAAAATCGCTTCACCTACTGGCAATGCTTCTGCATAGTTCTTTTCTGTAAACAGAATTCCAAATAACCGCTTTTCACTTCGCAATGCCAAAGGATCATTCGGAAACGCTTGGATAAACATTTTTAAGCGTCCAATGAAAGCTGGCTTGTGCTTAACTTTATCTTTCTCATACGCTTCATCATATAGAGCCAAGATTTCAATTTGGATCTTCTTTAAAAATTCGCGTGATTCTGAAGAGTCCTTCTCGTTTTTAAACCTAGTTTCCAAGTTAAACAAACAGGGTGAGTTTTTTAAATCAACGCAGGTATCGATCCACAGGTGATATAATAACACGCGTTTTTTTGACATTGGGAACCAATTCATATGGATACCGATCAATTTAACAGCTAGTTCACCCAATTGTGGTTTTGGCATATTCTCATCTGTTTTCAGACGGCCGGCATAGGCGTCGATATGAGTTCTTATGTTGAATTCAGAATCGTCTTCTAATTGAAATGCATCGTTTTTAAAAAATTGAACTTTGATTTCTTTTTTTGCCAGGCTTAATCGCTTATCTAAATTTAAAATCGCGTTTACCATATTCGGTGACGGAATATCTCTCTTTTCAAAGCTTACTTTTAAGCTCATGATTTTTAAGACTTCCAACGGATCTTTTTGGATTGATAAAACTTCCCTAAATACCATCTCTTTAGGTTCACCCTTAGAGTTTTGAAGGAAGAACAACAAGCAATAGTAATATAGACGGCCTTTTAATCCCGGGTTCGATAGAAATCCATTCACCTTATTAATCAAAACGGCTTCATCTTTATTTTGAGTTAAAATGAAGGCTAAATCCTTAAACGAATCTTCCGCAATACCGCGATCTAATTGTTCTTTGATAATTTTAATGAATTGATGTTCGGCTTTATCGATTTCTTTCTTGTTAAGATAAGACCAAGCGATTTTGTAATCACTCAATGCTTTTTGGGATTTATTCATACGCGTATAAAACATTTGATAGTATTTTATCGCATCGTCATACTTTTCAACTTCGAAATAATACTCGCCGATAAAAATAGACATAACTTCGGCTTGCGAGTTCTTACTATTTAGCTCAATAGATTTTAAAAAGTTATCAACCGTTTTTTCCGGCTGATCTAACTCATAGGCGACTAAACCCTTGATGTTATAAAGTGTCGATAGCATACGCTTGTTGTTCTCTACATTTTTCAGTAAGAACGACAAGATTTTCTCGGCTTCATCGAGATGCTTGGCTTCGACGGCACTCACTTTTTCACCTTTTATCCGCTTTACGCCATATTTCTTTGCGATCGAAACGTGCAAGTAACTTAAACGCAAATAAAGGTTAATTTTTTTAACCCGGTCTTTTTCATTGCGTAAAATAAGCTGTATTGCTTTAATTTGCTTTTCTAATTTTGAAGGGTCTTCATTACTTAATTCAGTCGAGGACAATGTTTCTTTTTTAGCTTTTGGATTCGATGCTTTCACCAGCTCTTCTGGCTTTTTCATCGAATCTTCATTCTTCAATCCTGCGCTATCTAATTTTTTAGCAACAGCCGGAACTCCGGCAACGGGCGCTCCATTGGCGGCTGCGGACGGCTGAGCCAAAGTTTTCCCTTGGGCTACTGCGCCGATCAAGATACCTGAAGAAATTTTAAGTAACAGTTTCCCTAATGACATCATTGATTAGTCGTCTCTGGTGGTGGTGCGGGCATATTTTCAGTTTTACATTGAGAAGATCCGATATACACGTGGCTTCCGATTTCATCTAGCCACTCTTCGGCGTCACCGGCAGGCCATAACTCGAAGCCCTTTTTCTCTAAAATCTTTGCTTCCGGCAAATCAGATAACGGTTTTAAGAATTCCTGATCGTTGCTTAATGCTAATGAAGCGTAACCATAAACACGCTCTAACTGAGCTTGAAGGGTCGGACGGTAAGCTTTAAATCGAATTTTCAATGAATCAGTCACACGCTTGATTTCCTCATCACGTTCTTTTTGACTCACTAATTGAAGTTGCGCTTTTGAGTTATTGTTACTTGATTCAACTAACTGAGCCAACGACATGTAATACAAGTCAGACTTTGCCCACTCTAGGTAATTAAATTTACCATTTTTCAGGCTAGCTAAGTATTGTTTGATCGCTTCAATTGTAAATGCCAAGTCTTTTTTACGGCACAAACGCTTAAAAATATAAATCTTTAACAGATAGCTCTCTGGATGCAAGAATTCAGAAAAGAATCCCGATTGCTGCGAAGCAATCGCGCCAAGAGCCATATCGTATTTCCCGGCTCTAAAGGCAGCCCACATTTTCTCGAACAATACCTGCCGAATCTGCGGATACACCGGCGGAATCCACGTATAAACGTCCATCGATTCGCGGAAACGTTTCTGCGCGTATAGTGTTCGCGCCATTTGATGTAGAATATTTAAATAAATTTGCTGATTTCCTTTAGGAATACGGCCTTTATTTGAGGTTCTTAAGTATTTTGCAGCTCGCTGATACATTTCGAAACTTTTCTCAAAATCTTTATTGAGGGCCATTTCATCGGCTTTCTCTAGAAATCTAAATACAGTATCTGACTCTTTCTCTAAAACAGTCGCCTTCAAGGACAGCTGTCTGTCCCAAGCTGCAATAGCATCAAAACCAACTTTAGGGCGTCTGACCAAAATTTTTCGGATCTCGAACCATTCTTTTACAGTTAGCTTCTTTTTAAAGTTCTTCCTGATCAAAATACGAATAGCTACGTCATCTGAGTTCTTTTCAAGAAGCTCAATATTTTTAAGTAAGCTCTCTGCGTTCACATGGCCCGCTACAGACAATATTAAAAGAATGATAACGTACTTTAGCAAGGTCATTGACCTTCCCCTTCAGCAATAAACGCCACCGATTGAAAGCCAATTTTGCGTAAGAATTTTACAGATGAAAAAACGTTTTTATAATTATTTCCGCGGAACGTAATTAAATTCACATGTGTCGCTTGCGAGCGAACTTTTTCATCTTTGGCTTTAGCGTATTGCTCAACTTTGTTTTTTAGATCTGTCATGCGATCTTCACCCAGCTTTTCTAAGTCCGCTAGATTGATATTTTCATGGATAACACCAACAATAAGTTCGGTCTCGGTCACAACCACTTCTGGAAATGTCTCCAAACTATCTTTACTTTTACTCATAGGCGGATGCATTTCTCTTGGGAAAACGATAGACACGTCCGCTACAATTGTAGATTTCAATAAAAATACGATAATCAACACGAAGATATCGATCATAGGTGCCAATTGTAGTTGTAATGGAAATCTTCGCGTATTTTCTAAACTATCAAGATCCATTGTCATCCTCGTTCATATGTTTCACATCATCTGGAGAAAGCAAAACAACATCGGGAACAGATTTCGTAATTCCATCCATAACCGAAATTAACTCTTGATATGTTCCTCGCTCAGCCACTGCCACTTGCAATGATTTTTCGTCTGGAAACTTCTTAGCAAATTCAGCAACAACATCTTCCACTGTTTTTTGCAAAGACTGCGAGTAACGCTCTGGTTTGTTTCGCTCTACCTTTTTGACCGTGCTGCCTGGTGTGCTACCAGACCATTTTAATTTCACTACGATTTGTTGATCAACTACATCAATAAATAGTTTTGGAATAACGGGAATACTTTTACTTTGATCATTCTTTGAAACGACACTCACCGCAGACGGTGGCAACGTCAAACTAGTCAATTCCATAAAAGTAGTCGTATACATCAAAAAGAAGATGATACACGTGAGTGCATCCAAAATCGGAACCAGTTCTGGCTCCGGTGTATGTCTACGATGTAAATCCGCAAATTCTAAACTCATGATCTTTCGCTTTGCTCTACTAGCGTAACTAAGTCGAAACCTGTTTTCTTAGATTGACCCACAATTTGATCGATCTTTTGTGTACATAGTGTGTGAACAACCATCGCCGAAATACCAACCACTAGACCGGCTGCTGTGGCAACCATGGCTTCCGAAATACCAGTACCTAATAGTTCTGCTTTCTTAGCAGGATCGATATCTTTTAAGGCTGCGAATGTTTTCATCAGACCCGAGATTGTACCTAATAGACCAAGTAAGGTCGCCACACTGGCGATTAACGCGATAAACTGAATTCCTTTTTCGCAGTTCTTCATCACTTCAACAACCGCAGAGCCCAGAGATGACTTCATCGCCTCACGACCCCCATCTACTGCCATCAAACCAGATTTGATTACATCAAACTCAGGAACGTTTCTTGCTCCATTGCAAACTTGAATAGCCGTTGTGTATTCTTTTTTCAAAACTAGCTTACTGATTTCTTTCAAGTTATTGTCCCCAGCGGGACGCAAACGGAAATACAAGTAGTTAATTTTAGTGATCGCTAAGATAATTAAAGCCAAACCACTGCCCACGATAAAGAATGCAGTCGCGCCGCCTTCTTTAAACAAAATTCCTAATGAATCGAAAATAAACATTTATAAAACTCCCTTTATATTAATAAATTATTAAAAATAGTAAACGAAACCGCCCTCAAGTAACCCGATAACAATGACTTCTTTCTTGTCCTGATTGAACGTTTCCATGAAAGAACCGCCGGCCTGTAGCCTTAAGTTCCAGTAATCTGAAATGAAAAATGTTTTCCCCAATGCTAGCTTCGTTTTGAACGCATTGTGCACTTCATAGTTAATTCGGCTAAAACCGATGTTTAAGAAGGTATCCGAGCGCACGATACCATATGGGCCCCAAGAGTCTTTTCCGTAGACAGGAATCCAGTTAACTTCAATACCATATGAATTCTTAGCCTTTTCCACATATAAGAAAGGAACAGTACCATCCGGATAAGCAGGCAACTGTCTGACTTTCTTGGAAATACTTCTTTCATTATTTACGTACGCAGGAACGTAGTTAAAATAAATTTCCCAAAATTCCCCAGCTGCGTAACCTAAGTTCAAATTCGCCGCGTACATAGTCTGCGGTGAATCCGAGAAGTCGAATGATAAATAGGGGGCAAATATAAATTTCCCCGATTTTACCTTCGCTTTACGCTGAACGGCCACGACATTTTCAAACAAAGAACTAATCTCCTCAGAAATGGAGGGTTCCAGCGATCTGTCGAGGGATACTCGTTTTTTATTTTCTGTTGCTGGCGTTTGCGTTTGCGCAAATGTGCAGACAGACAAAACTAAAGATATAAAAACAATTTTTATGGTTCTCATGATTACTTAAGTTTGACTGAAATTTGAATTTTTTTTTAGGTTTTAATTACTTACACTGGACCGATGCCGGGTATTGAATTTCATTTTTACAAAAAATTTGTAACGATATCGTAGAGTAATAAACTAATAAACTTTCTTTCTCTGACTTGAAGGAAGAATTTTTAAAATTTCTCTGTATTTCGCCACGGTTCTTCGTGCGATCTGAATTCCATCTTTTTCTAGCATTTGAGCAATCTTTTGGTCGGATAAAGGATTTTTTGGATTCTCTTTACCAACAAGATCTTTGATTTTTAATTTAACTGACTCACTTGCTAGCGCTTCGCCGCCCGTAGTGCTCGAGATACCAGAATTGAAAAAGTATTTTAATTCGTAGATACCCTGTGGCGTATGCATGTATTTCGCCGTAGTAACACGGCTGACAGTCGATTCATGCATTCCGATATCATTGGCAATGTCTCTTAAAATCATTGGCTTTAAATGCCCAGCGCCTTTATCAAAGAATTCGCGCTGATGCTTAACAATACTTTCAGAAACTTTATAAATTGTTCTTTGTCTTTGGTGAATAGACTTGATCAACCAAATTGCCGATTTCAGTTTTTCTTGAATGTAATCGTTATCTTTTTTATTAGATCCATCTTTCAAAAGATTTTTATAAAAATTAGAAATTTTCAACCGCGGTAATCCGTCTTCATTAAGCGATACAGAGTAATCCTCGCCCACTTTATATACATACACATCGGGAGTCACATAGTGGGTATCCTGAGGGGCGTACGCACGACCGGGCTTTGGCTCCATCGAGTAAATGATTTTGCACATCTCGATGACTTCACGAACGTCTTTATTCAATGCTTTAGCAATTCCATCGAAATTCTTTTTCTCAAGATCTTTTAAATGATTGTTAATCATGAACACTAGGTCAGTTGTATCTTCTTCTAAATGTTTGGCTTGGATTAGCATGCACTCTTTTAAATCACGCGCGCCCACACCGGGAGGATCAAATTCATGAATCAAAGTTAATGTGTCTTGAAGGTCTTCAATTGGTAGATTTTCTTCTGCCGCAATTTGTTCAAGGGAAGTTTTTATATAACCGTCATCATCGACATAGCTAATCAGCGCATCAGCTGCACGTTCTTCATGCTCACCGAATCCGCCCATTTTAACTTGCCAATATAAATAATCATGTAAGGTTTCGTAGGCACGAATTACGTTTTCGTAATTCATTATCTCTTCACTGCCACTCATTCCCGATTGTGGCGCTTTCTGGTTAGCTTCAAAATAGCTTTCCCATTCAAACTCGTCCTGCTTCTGAGGATCTTGACCAGCGCCCTCCGGAGCCTCGGATTCGCTTGATTCCATTCTTTCAGCCACTTCTTTAGCACGCTGTAAGTCGTCGTCTTTTAAAACTTCAGATTCTTCAAGGATAGGATTTTCTTCTAGCTCTGAGCGTACATTGGTCTCTAATTCCAAACGTGACATTTGAAGCAATTTAATCGCCTGTTGCAATTGCGGCGTGATAACTAAATTTTGCCCCAAACTCATGGTTTGCTTAAGAGCCATTATATCTCCAATTACAGTTTAAAATTTTCGCCTAGATAGAATTTGCGAGCGATCTCACTATTTGTGATTTCATCACTAGACCCGCTCACTTGAATCCTTCCATCCTTGAGTATATAGGCATAATCACAAATCCCCAAGGTTTCTCGCACATTATGGTCGGTAATCAGGACTCCAATTCCCTTAGATTTTAAGTCCCGAATAATATTCTGGATGTCATTGACCGCAATAGGATCGATACCCGCGAAGGGTTCATCCAACAATATAAATTTAGGACTTCCAGCTAGGGCCCGTGCAATTTCAACACGTCGGCGCTCACCACCTGACAATGAAAATCCAAAACTAGCGCGGATATGTTGAATACGAAATTCATTCAACAACGTTTCTAATTTGTCTTTTCGTTTCGAAGAATCTAATCCGTGCGCCTCAAGCGCTACTAAAATATTTTCTTCGACAGATAATTTTCTGAAAATACTTGGTTCCTGAGCTAAATAACTTAAACCCACACGGGCCCGTTTGTACATTGGGTCTTTGGTGATCGTTAAATCATCTAAAATGATGTTACCTTTATCAGGAGTTACGATTCCAACAACCATATAGAAAGAAGTTGTTTTGCCAGCACCATTCGGCCCCAGAAGTCCAACGACCTGACCAGACGAAATCGAAAAAGAAACGTCATCAACGACCTTTCTTTTCTTATAGGTTTTGGAAAGCCCTTCAATCTTTAAAACGCTCATATTTTTAATTTTATTCTGGAAATGGAGGATAAGTCAAATTTTGCCCACGTTCTTTCAAAACGGGGCGAAATAGGGACAAATAGCGAGGTCATTTTTGAGTCGCAGAGGCCCGTACTTTTTGAATTTTCAAACGCTTTCCGTTATCAAGTAGAAGAATTTCTTCTCCGGCAATTTCATCTTGATCTTGATAAATTTTCGGACTGCCTGTGAACCGCAGCGTCGCTTTCAGCACGTCAACCGTCAGATCCTGACTTGTGGCCCGGCGTTTCTTATCGGTTAACTCAACGCCGCCTTTTACGTTAATTCTCTCTAAACTTTTCATATTGCCTGAATAAATAAAATAACAATCGGGTCCCTTAATTAACATACTGCCGTAATTTAATACGACATTGTTTTCAAAATGCGCTTCGCTGCTTTTACCGCTGAATGTCGCCATTTCGCTTGTTATTTTTAGGTTTTGATTTGAACTCATTGGCTTAAATGCAGTGATATCTTTGAAAATTTTCATTTCATTAATATCAACCAGAATGTGCATGTTATAACCATCCAGTTTTAAGCCTTCACCCTGTTCATCGGATGGGCCAACCATTCTGATTTTCCCAGGAGAAATAATTTTACGTAATGCGAAATTATAAAAAATTTCATCTGTATAAAACGTGTAACCATTGGCAGATCGAGTAACTACGCTACCTTTGATTTTGATATTTTTAGTTTTCCCATCCACTTCACCTTCATTTCCGGTGACAGTGAAATCGTTCGCATCCAAATTATAAAATTGTACTTTTACTTTATCTAAGAAATAGTCACCCTCTTGCTGGTAACCACGGGCTTTCTCGGCATGCAATTCGAAATCGCGCGCGCCCTTCTGAGACTCCACCAAGTGGACGCCATTCATCTTTTGTTCAACTCGTTCTTTTTTTTGCTCTCCGGACGCTTCTATAGATTCGCGATCCAGCTTTTCGATTTGCTGTGGAAAGATAAAAATGACTTCGACTAAAATAAAGATCAGCAAAAGTGAAAAAAGAATTTTCTTAGTGTTCTTCATGCCTGCCAGGATACTAGTGGTGAACTAACTATTGGGCAATTTCTTTTTCAGTCTTCTTGACAACGGCAAAGTTAATTTCCCCCGCGCCCGCTTCAGACAATGTGTACATAACCTTTTTAACAGTTAAGAAATCGATATCTTTATCAGATTGAATAGTGACCTTTTTCCATGCAAATGGGTCGTCTTCTTTTTCGCCCCGCGCATTATCAACTACATTCTTTAGTTGGCTCTGAAGTTTGCTTTCGTACTCTTGTTTTGATTTCAACAATCCTTGCTGAAGCTGATCAAACAACGGCTGAATTAGCCATTCGGTTTGCTTTTTAACTTCGTCGAATGAAATCACGGCTGTTTTATCCAACAGAATTTCTTTACTTGAAATAGTGATAACAAAAGCCGGTTTTAATTCCTTAATCGATTGAGCTTTGGGAAGCACAACTTCTTTTGGAGTATAAACAATGAAATCTTTCGTATTGTAGTTTTGCAAAAGGAAAATAGCTAAAACCGTAAACATATCCACCATCGCCGTTAATGACAAAATGGCGGTGACTGAACGCTTACCTTTTTTACGACTTAATATTCGGCTATAGCGAAAACGCTCACCTGGCTTACGAATTGGCATTAGTTTGGCCCTCCGGTAGCGATCGAAATGTTTGGAAATCCGGCCACCAAAAGTTGATCCATTGTATTGACTAGGTTTTCATAAGGTACATCATCGGACATACTAACGATGCCATCCAATTTTTCAGGATACAGCTGTTTTACCCTTTGAAGTTGGGCTACTAAACCCGCAGAATCGTACGCGGCATTTAATTTTGGTAAAGAAATAATCTGCGTACCCACCGTCAAGACATAACCCTCAAGCTTAACATCGACTTTAAGAGCGATGTCCGCATTCGGCGTCAACTTAGGTGGCTGTTGCGAATCATCTTTTTTCGCGTAGAGTGAACTACCGATTTGAATCATCGAAACTTGCGTCCAAACTGCAGTAATCAGCAGAAACGTAATCAGTACGCTCATCAAATCGATGACCGGTACAAGATTTAATTCTACGTTGACCCCGCGGCCTCGGCCCGAGCCATTTTCGATTTGAGCCATTAAATTAGTCCTTTATTTTATCTCTGTTTGCTACCACTAAATTTAATAGAGACATGCTAGTTTCAATTACTTCATTTTCAGTTTTCTGAATTTGATGTTGAAAAATACCGTAAGCAACAATGGCCACTATCGCCACACACAAACCAAACGCCGTACAGTTCAACGCATGTGAAATACCTTGCGATAAAAGTTCTGCCTTCGTCGCATTATCTGCCATAGATACCGCACGGAATGAACCAACCATACCAATGATTGTTCCTAACAATCCCGCTAAAACAGCCACGTTACCAAACACGGCTAAGAACGCTGTCCATCCTTCGATTTTCGGCATTTCTCTTAATACAGCGGCATCCATCGCTACTTGAATTTCTTCATCAGGACGTTTGTTCAACGCTTGAACTAATCCCGCTTTTACTGTGTTAGTTAATGGGGCTGGGCGCTGGTCGCAATACGCAATCGCCTGGCGAATATCACCACTGATTACCATTCTGTAAATGATATCAGAAAAATCTTTCTTATTCACAAGTAGTGTGTTGAGTTTCATCATACGCTCAACGACCAAGAAAATAGTCAAAATCGCAAATACGGCGATTACGTACATTACCCATCCACCCTCACAGAAAGCACGGGCAATAAAGTTACTTGGGTCACATTGTTGTATCGGGTTCAAGGTATCCTCCTAAAAATTATTAAATCTTATTGCTCATTTTTAAATATGAATGGGTACGACACTTCTGCCGTTGTACCATCCGGCGGATCAGGGAACACAATTGTTGCCAGACGCTCCGCTATACATCTTTCAATCGCACTGTTGTTTAATGTTGTGTTTGAAACGCGTACGTTTTTAGCCACACCTTTATCAACGATGTCCCATTTCAGAACTACTTTACCTTCAAGAACTCGGCGACCTGATCTATCTAGTCGATTCAGTTCTTGATTGTAACAACCTCTAATTAAGTTCAAGTTGTGCTTGATACGACGTCGAACCGCTTCTTTGTCGATCGATCCTTCAAACGCTTCTTCAGATCCACCGGCTTGAATAGCTACTGATGTTTTGTCGCCAAAACCATCTGTACTACCGTAAGCACTTGTTCCACCAGCGCGGCCTTTTGTTCCAATTCCTGCGATACCTTCGGTAGCTGTACCTTTACCGCCAGCTCCTGTGTCCTTGAATTTCGAACCTAGATCATCGCCTTCGCGATTCTCTGCCATACCCGTTGAACCCGTAGCTTTATCTGCATTTCCTAAAATATCTCCGGCACCTTGGTAAGCTTGATCTAATTTAGATCTTACTCCGCCTGTACCGAATGTACTGAATAAACCCATTTTATTTACATCTTTAGGTTGCGCACTTTGCGCATTCGCTCCAGCCGCTTGGCCGATTTTAACAGCGCCACCTTGCTTAACCGATGTAAATTTCTTAGGACGATTTTGCGTGTCTGGCTTAGGCCCAACTTCTACGGCTTTTCTCGCCGTTTGAGCATTCTGTGCTTTATTCGCATTCGTAGTTTCACCTTTCTTAGTCGCCTCTCGTTTCTCGTCAGCCATTTTCACCTTTTTAGGAGGATCTTGTGGCGGAGGCGGATTCGGCTTCTCTGGTGGTGGTGGTGGCTTCGGAATAGGCTGAGGAATTTTTTCTTCCTTCGGCTTAACATCATTAAAAATGACCTGTGCGGTGTAGGTCGATTTTTCTTCTTGCTGCGGTTGAAATTTCGAAGTCATTGTAGCCACATAAAATGCAAGCATACCAGAAATAATTACCGAGATTAGTAAGCTGCCTAATTCTGAGCTCGACAACAACAATGGCGCAAAAGGCACGATTGGTGTTGATTCTACAAAGCGAACATAAAGGCTCAAATTTTTATCAGGCAAACGAACCCAAAGCAATTCACTTTGATCCACACGCACTTGTGTACCTTGTGCCATGCGAACCGCTTTACCCGATGCTACAAGAACATCTTCTTTCGTAGACGCTTTAGCATTTATAATTTCAACTTCAGAACCAGTCGGCACCAAAATTTTTAATTGCGCCCCTAGATCGACTAAGGGCCAATTAGAAGGGATCGAAGGAGCCGGCAGAAATATGCCTTTATCCTGCGACATGCTTGTTCTATACACACCTTTATTTTTATAGTGGTACGTTTGAATGATTCGCTCATTCCAAGCCAAATTAACTTCGACTAAATTACCGCGAGTCGGTGATAAATACGATTTTAAATCTTTAATCTCACCAGCAGGTGCAAATGAATATTTTTTCTTTTTAGAAGCAGGACGCTGAAACCCTTGAGACGTAATTTCTGGTTTCTTAACTTGCGATGTTGACGCCGGGCGTGCCGGAATCTTGTCTGCTGCTAATTTTTGTTCACTATGCGTTTTGTCATCATCAAGAACTTTTTCAACCGCTTGAGTTTTGTCGTCACGGATAGGAATAATTTTTTCTGTGGTTACTACGGGAATAGTTACCGTTTTATCAAATTCTTTAGGTTGTCCCACAGGTTTAGGAACGCCCACCGAAAATACAATTTTAAAAGGACCAATAATTAATTCATCGCCAGAAGAAACGGGTTCATCTAAAATAGCTTGGCCATTTTTAAATGTTCCGCTTTTTGAACCCAAGTCACAGATATAATAACCCGAATCACGTTTTTCTATTAAGCAATGAATTGGCGATACAGCATCATCGACTAAATTTAACTGGGAATCTTGATTACTTCCCACAACAATTTGATCAATATCAAATTGCTTAACCTCTTTTAGCTGATTAGACTTAAATACGCGAAGAATTATGGGTTGCTTCAATTAGAACTCCTCACCCGCTGCACGTTCTCTGCATTATTTCTAAGCTCAGGAAGAAAATTTTCTCTCAACTTAATCAGCCTTTTGTAGTTAAAGTTCTTTTTCTGAAATAAATAAAATAACTCTGGTTTCTGTGTTGAGCCTTCGACTAGTTCATCTTCGAAATTCAAAGTTGCTTTTTTATCTTTAATTTTTACATAGTTAGATTTGTTAGTCACGCTTGAGCTTTGAGCGAGGCTCAACGAAGGTCCAACTATGAACATAGCTAGAAACATAAGTAGTACAATTTGATTCTTCATCATTTCTTCTCCGCCATGGCTTGCAAATCCTGTAAGCGTTTTCTTCCTTCTTCAGGAATACCAAGGAACTTAAGTTTTTTTACGATCTCTAATCCCTCATCATTTTTCTTCAAGAATTGTATCAATAAAATAGCATGATTAAATAAAACTTCTTTGCTATTACTATTTTCTTTCAAAGCTTCACGATAAATCTTATCTGCTTTTTCATATTTACCCGTTGCCGTTAGTGCGATTCCAAAATTACTTAACACCTTTACGTTTCGATATCCTTTGCTATAAGCGATATCTAAAACAACGGCTGCTTTTTCAAAATCTTGCTCTAACACGTACAGTGATCCCGCATTACTCGCACTGACGTAATCATTCGGATTCAGCTCAATGGCTTTTTTAAAACTCTTAAGTGCCTCATTTTTATCGCCCAACGCTAATTGAACAACGCCCAAATTAGAATGAACTTCATAAGCTCCGACTTCTATTTTCAGAGCCCGTAGTAACAAACTCTTAGCCAATGGATATTGGCCGCGCTTGTAGTAAGCCATGGCCATCGCATTAATAGCTTTCACATCATTCGGATTTTTCATCAAAATGGAAGAGCCCTCTTTTAAAATGGCTTCGTCTTCTTGATTTTTAATCTGCAAATTTAGCTGCGCATAGGTCGCCGCTTCTGCATTTCCTTTTTGAGGAGCCGCTACTGTCGTTACCGCAGCCTGAGACTTAGGCGCCGAAACACCTTTTTTACCATGTCCCGCTTGCGCGTCCTCAATCAATGCGCCGGACTGACCTGCTGCTGCTGTCTCAGGTTCTGGGGAACTGCCACTATTTTTTGATTTGCTTGAACAATTCACTAACATTAACGACAAGGCCAAAGCACAAGCACTAATTAATATTTTTCTCATAATGCCATCCAGTTAATGAAGCGAACATCCTGTTTGATTTCATCCGCGTAGTAGTACTTCACAGGATCTACGGCGTTCATGTATTTCAGAGCTTTTAAGTAGTCCTCACTATATGATTCAAATTCCCAGGCACGCTCAAGCGCTAGTTTGTAACTTTCTTTGGCGCGCACTTTAAATGGATCAGCCAATTTAGGTAGCTGCTCACGATATTGCTTTTCCGTTGCGGCATCTAATCCTTTTGGTAGCGGTGCATTTAAGATGGCTTTGGCCATATGGTCATTCGCATCACCAAGCAGGCTTAACGAACTCACGATAGAATCCGGATGATTTAGCTTAACAACATCATTCAATTCTTTATTTAATTTGTTCAGCAATCCAATTTTTTCATCCACGGCTTTCTTTTGTTTTTCAGGATTTGCAGGAATCTTAATCTCTGTGAAATCATGATAGGTATCTTTAGACCGACGAAGTTTTACAATCGCTGCCCATTTACCACCTGTTGATCCACCTAAACGTTTTTGCATCGCAATTAAACGATCTTCGTACGAATAGGCCTGGCTTGATCCTTTTCGATTATGCACATAAGCAATCCAATACAAAGCTTCTACAAATTTTTCACTTTGCGGTGCCCCAGCATCGACATACTCCATATACTTCGCTTGCGCTTTCGACCAAGCTTCCGTTTTTCGGTATAGCTCAGCGATTTGGAACATGTTCTCTAAGCGCTCTTTGTACCCTTTGATCATCTCTGAATAGGTTTCGTAGTCTTTAATGGCCGATTGATACTGCCCCATCGCTTCTTTCATCACGGCAATGTTATATAAATAATTTTTCGCATGCTCTGGTTTTTTAGCTTCAGCCACCAATTGCTTGTATAGCTTAATCGATTCGTCAAACAAAGCGGCATCCTGATACAGCTTCGCTACGAATAACTTAGATTTGTCTTTTAGCTCTTTATTATCTTGCTTAGAGGCTAAAACTTGCGAATACGCGTTCTTGGCTTTCTCGTTCTCGCCCGATTTCTCATAGTTAACTCCAGCATTAAAATAAGCCGTGATCGCTAAATTTGATTTCGCGTTTTGTTGAGCAAATGTCATGAATACATCAGCGCTCTCTTTAAACTTTTTATCCTGCTCTAAATCCTGACCTTTTTTGAAGCTCGCTTTTTCCAGAACTTCTTTGATCTCTAAGCCCGCTTTAGTTCCCGCTAGTGCTTCATTTTTCAATAACTCGGTCGCAGCCATTTCTAAGCCGCCGTAATCTTTCTTCAAGTTATAGATATCAAGTAACAAATTTGCCGAATACTCTGCGTACTTTGTATTTGGATACTTTTGAACGATCTCGCGGAAAATTTTAGATGCATCTTCAAAATAATTATATTGATACATCAAACGACCTTGCCTGAATTTGATCTCAGCCGCTTTCTTCGAATTAGGTAGTTTTTCTAAGTACCACGTCGACGCTTTTAAAAAGCGATCTACAGTTGGAGTCAATGGAATCGGCTCTAGGCTCTTTGTGTTTCTTTGAGCCAAATCTTTTTCATCAGGCAAACTTTTTTCTACGGAAATCAACAAAGCTGTTGCTGCGTTTTCGTAGAACTTACTTTCTGGAGCATTATCCACAATCCATTTGTATTGGATTCCGGCTTCATCAAACTTCTTGCTATCATAAAGCAATTCACCGTAATAGAAATGCATGTCCGCCGTTTGAGGCGAATTTGTAAATTCATTTAGGTACAATTGATAACCTTCAGCGGCCAGTTTCTGCGAATTAGGCGTCCGTGAATTTTGCGCCGTTTGATGCTGTTGTAGCGTCCAATTTCGAAGCGTTTTCTCGCGAAGTTTCATCGAATTTTCTGTTAGCTCGGTATTAGCCTGATTCGCCTTGAACCAAGCCGATGCTGGACCGTACTCACGGATCCACCGATATAGTTCTGTTTTAAACGTCTGGGAATTCTTTGCGTAAAAATACACTTGAACGACTTGATATTGATACTCAAATGCTTTTGGGTCAGTCGGTCTTTGATCAATCAAGTATTTGAACGTTCTATGAGCCGCGTCCTTATAACCCTTATCCAAATAGTAGTAAGCCAGCTTTTCGATATAAGAAAAAGACTGGTCCCCTACCATTTGCGCAAAATATTCCGATGCTTTATCCGCATCTCCAGCCGCCGCGTAGAACACTACGATATCTCTAAGCGCTTCGACTTCCAGTTTTGCTTTTAGCTGCTTTTTAGAATCACGGTCACTGGCTTGCTTGTTCAGCTTAATGATGTATTCCATATATTTAAGCGCTTCTTGATTTCGACCTAAACGGTATAAACACCACGCGCCTTTGTACGTCGCCATTGCATTCAAGTTATGCTTTTTGTTTTTAATTACTGGCGAATAGCGTTTGTAGGCCTCTTTCCAGTTTTCATTATCAAAGTTATACTCACCCAAAGCAAAGTTAGCTTCGTCAACGAAGGTGCTGTTTGGGAATCTGCCGGATAAATCAGAATAGTATTTCTCGCCTTTTCTTGGCTCACCCAATTCAAAATAGTTGAACCCTAAAAAGTAAAGGGCCTGAGGAATTTTTGGATCATTAGGAAAATCCTTTTGGAACCATTCGTACAATTGCACCGATTTCTTAAAGTATGAGCGAGATTCGACATTATCCAAAGTTGGCTTAACTTTAGATTTTCCTTTGTTAAACTGAAGCAAACGAGCATCGAATTCTTTTTGTCGACGATAATCAACTAAAGAACCTTTCTCTACATAAAGTTCTGCCAAACGAACCCACAATTCACCACGCTTATCAGAGTCTTTGAATTTACGAGTCAGTTTATAAAGTTCAGCGATTTGTTCGTCTAAAATCTTTTCATACTCTACTATTTCATTCAGATTTTGCGAGTTCATGATCTCGTACGATTTAGATGGCTTAATTGCATCTAAATTATGTTCTGGCCTGTTTTCAAACTTAATTTCAGCCGCCTTGGGAATGGAGTAGACGCCTTTATTACCTTTGGATATTTTTCCACCGCGGTTCTCTAAACCCACGTTGGAAAATAGTTCCCCTATTGTCTTTTTCGCAAAGACAGGCGTCGAGGCAGTCAGTATAAATAGTGATGTTAAAACCTTTAGTTTATTCACAACTTTGAGTTCCTAAATAGTGATAATTACCAATTTCATCCAACCAAAACTCACCTTTGAATGGATAGAATTCAAAACCATTTTGTACATAAAACTCACGATCAATATTAGAATCGATCATCTGAGGTAAATCTTTACCAGCGATTTTCTTTTTAGCTGAGTCTTTTTTCGAACTTAAACGCTCGTAGTTGATGAAGCTGGCTTGCTCTGACAAGTCTTTCAGTTCGTCGCTCATATTTTGCAAATGAACTTTGACCATTTCGCCAATCAATATTTTGGTGTTTTTGATACGGGTATTTAAAACGCGAACTGAATACTGGCCTAAACCAGATACGCGGAATGACCCGCTCGTTTCAATTCTGTTCTTTTCCTCCTGAATTTTCTTTAGGTAATTCAAGCTTCGTTTAACATCTCCCTCTTCACGCAAGTTCTTTAATACCATGTACGGCAGTTTGTATAGCACGCCTTCGTCTTTTTTCTTCAGCCCCAAAGCTTTTTCAAATTCTAGGTAATAGCTACCAGGCTCTGTATTCGAGTTTAGGAAACTACTGATTTTCAGTCGAACCGGCTCGTAAATCGAATTATATAACGAGAGGACTTTTTCCATCTCGTCATATTTACAGATGTATAAGTATACAATAGCTCTTAACAACAATGATTCAGGAATGTAGAAATCTTCGTAATAAGCTGAATGCAATGATTGGAAGTTAGATAACGCCGATCTAAATCGAGCGCCACGTAACATCGCCCAAGATTGCTCAAACAAGGCATCATGCCAGTAGAAATGGTCGCGAGGTACATTTGAGTAGGCTTCGATTGACGAATCCCAATCTTGCTTTTGGTACAAAGCGCGCGCAATACCCATCAATGCCGATACACGATTCGTATCTGTTACACCGCTGTTTTTACGATGATCCAACAACTGTTGAAACACCGAAATCGCAGGATCCGGTTTGTTCATCTCTAAATACGACAGCGCTTTTAAGTACAAAGCTTGATTATTGTATGAGCTGCCAACGTTCACGCGATTAAACGCTTGAGCGGCATCTTCGAACTTTTTATTTTTTAATTTGATCTCACCAATACGGAAATAGATCATGTCTTTGTTTTTCTCTGGAAAGTCGTTCACATCAACTTTAGAAACTGCATAGTTTAGTAATGTATCGTCACCCAAACCATCGGCTACGATAGATAACTCTTCGATCGCTTTCTTCAAATAACGATTGTTGTCCGAACGGATAACATCCACAAATTGGTAGGCCGCTACTTGCGAATAATTCATCGCCACTAGCATTTTACCTAAAATATATTTAATTTGTGGTCGTTCGCTTTCAATTTCTTTCCGCTTTACTAAGTTAAACAAAGACTGTGCCGCCGGTTGGTACTGCCCTGATTGAGCTAACGCTAGTGCATTAGACAGCTGCTGCTTTAGAGAACTATCACGAATACCAGAAGTCGGCTGAGTGCGAATCACTTTACGAGTCGTCTTAGCGCCCGTCTTTGTATAGGCGTCTGCCTCAAACGACTGAGTAAAAACTAGGATAAAACTCAACGTAAATAAAAGGGTTAAATTTTTCATCGGTATTTAGCCTCCGGAAAGAAGAAACTCGCTCCTGCCGAGAAGAATAGATTATTAATATCTCCTTCTTCATTGATGGCTTTAGCACTGAAAAAATTCCAGCTAAAATCCCATCGGATGGCAAAACTCTTATTAATGGCGAAAATTTGTCCCGCCGAAATTTGAACGGTTCCGATTCCACTTTTAGTGTGCGTCGTGGTTTGACCACCGCCCAGTCCAAAATAGAAATCAAAAGGAACAATCTTTTTATTAAACCAAGTTAACTTTCCATAAATAGGAACCCAAACCACGTTGGCTCCTAAATACTGCTTCGTGTAACTCAAACTATCTGTTCCAATATTTTGAACGTCGTAGAGTTCTTTAGTCGCTTTCGCTTCGCTGGAAGTTAGATTGTAATACTGAAGCTCAATTCCCCACATTTCACTTAAGAAATAGCTACCTTTTAAAGTTGCCCCGATCGTGTTGTAGAAAGGATCATTTGTAGTTAATGATAAACCCGCAAATATTTGTCCACGACCCGTTTTAGGTAAGAATCGTTTTTGTAAAACGGAAACCTCAGAAAATGGAACCAAGTTGGCCAAATCCGAGAAATTGTTTTCTTTGGCTTCAGTCTGTGTGGGTGATGCTGCCCGTTTATTAGCTTGCGGCTTTGGTTTCGCCTTCTCTAGCTCAAGCTCGATAATATCAAGGTCGTCATTATCAGTCTCTTGAGCTTTTGAGAATGACCCCAGCAGTAGACAAAGTAAAATAATTGATAGTTTTTTCATTTCTTTTCACCTAGTCCTAAAATAAGTAACTCACACCAATATCAATAACTGACGTAATGGTTAAACGTTCCGAGAAATCAGAATAGCTTGGCGCCGGCTCATTACATGAATCCGTTGTCGAATTCTTGATCCCCTCATGCTTTCCTGGTTCACACTTTAAAAACGGAATGGGCGCCTGATTTAAAAACACTCTGAAATCAAAACGGAACGAGAAATTTTTGTCATAATAAAACTTCTGGCCCAAACCAGCTGCAATCGCTGGATAGGTTTTGTTTGAATATTTAATCATCCCGCCGGCCAGTGATCCAAAAAAGTGATAATTAGTAACCGTATTCTTTGAAATACTCATCTTCCCGTAGAATGCTTTTAAATTGTAATCAAAAAACAAACTCGCTTCTGGCATCGGCGCGCGAGTAAAATCGAGTTTATATTGTTCATTGAGTTGTTTGGCATAGTGGGAAACCCCGGAAAAGTTCTTCATAAAAATCAAGCCGTAGGCGTCTTCTTCATTTCGATGGTAGTATCCAGAAACACCCAGCTTGCTGACATTTGCAATGGGTTCTGTTAATGCCCAACCATAAAATATAGCGCCTTCGAATTTCTCTTTCGTAACGATATTTCTATTGCGAACAGAATCGTTAATATCAAATACGGGAGACACGCTCTCTCTAGCTAGCTCTTCGGTCGGCAACTGAATCATTTCTTTGGGATACGCCGTTGTGCTAAACAGAAGCAAAGCGGCTAAATAACAAAATATTTTTCTCATGCTAACTTCCCTCTATAAAATCCGTGCGAAAGGACCATCTCACAGATTTCGCGAACTGCACCCTTGCCACCACTTTGAGTCGTGACGTAGTCAGCTTTTAATTTAATTTTATCAACGGCCTCAGGGACTGTAATACCCGCGCCAGCACGCTCGATCAGCGGAAGGTCGAATAGATCGTCGCCCATATATAGAATTTCTGAATCGTTTAAGCCTGTTTTTGATTTGATATCTTCGTAGGCCGGTAATTTATCTAAGCTGCCTTCATAAAAGAAATTCATTTTTAGGACCCGTGCCCGTTCGCGCACGTCATCACTGAAGCTTCCTGTGATGAATGCCATTTGATAACCGTTCTCGCGCAGCATCTGAATTCCATAGCCATCGCGTACAGAAAACATTCTTCGCCACTGGCCTACCTCGTTCATCCAAACGTTGTTATCGGTCAATACACCGTCGACATCAAAAGCTAAGAGTTTAATTGAACTCATTTTTTTATGAATTTCTAACACGCACCCTGTCCTTATTTTTTTCCCAACTTATTAGTTTCATTGTGAAAAAATTAGGACATGAGGGCAACAAATCACTTTGATAATGGTCTAGCTACTCGACCAATTAGTTAGGTAAATTATTCAGACACTAGACTTATTTCTAGAGAAAATTAATGAGATAGGGACAATATAGTGGATTTTGCTTATCAACCTTCAACAATGCTAGCACTGCTGAAGGGACTTCCAAACGAAATAGTTACCTTCGACGTTTTTGAGGAACACAATCTATATGGATTTGTTGGCGACCTATGGTGATGTAAGACTCATTGAGTTCATCTAAGTAGATACGCATAAAAAGATCACGTCCGCGCATATCAAACATTACATCTTCTGTTGAAACAGAAACCAGTGCCTCATGAACCAGCGATCTTCGTTTTGTCGTAAGTACTTCGTCATATATCTTTAGGACTTTATATCTACTATTGTTTGCCGAGTATACCTCGACCACTTTCTTTGTGTAAGCACCTAGCTTAAGAGGTGAGTATTCTAACTCTTGTGGGCACGAATACTCTAGAATATCTGCCTGTGCTTGAAGCATGATTCCGAACAAAGTTGCTAAAACTAAAATTATTTTCATAAATTCTCCATAGTTAAGGGTTAATTGAATTTAAAGGCCAGAGGCTTTTTGAATTGAGCCTTCAAAGTGTAAGCGATTCATATAAAAATGTTTCGTACCATGAGGCTGGCCTGGGTAGTTTTGAAAGTTTTCGAAGCCAACTTTCTTTAACACATTTTCAGAGGATGTATTTGTGCTAATCACTTCAGCGTGAATCCCTGTCACATTCAACGTTTCGAACGCAAACTTCACAAGACGAGTAACAGCTTCAGTAGCAATTCCTTGACCCCATGCGGATGAAGCTAAGTGATAGCTTATAGAAACCCATTTTTCATTGTAGTTGCCTATGTTGTGACGGAAAATAGTGTCTTCTTGACCGGCGGCCACTTGGCTCATGCCGACCAATTTTCCGTCCATATAAATCCCAAAGTTAATAAAAGGGCGATGTTTATCTTTTACTTCCGCCAGTTTAGTTCGTCCCATTCTTAGAAGGTCGGCCCCCACCTGTTGACTAATATGGTCCCCACTCATTGTTGCAGTCTTTGGATCACCCCAAGCCTGCATGGCTTCTCGAAGCTTATCCGCGCCGATAGCACGGATTTCAAAGCGCTTAGTTTGTAAAACTAAGTTAGCAATGTCTTCAGTCCTTGGAAGGTTAATAACATTTGATTTTGTGGAATATGAGGCGTCTATAACTTCGCGGACAGATTTAGAGAGGTTTTCATATTGTAGCAATTCTGTAGTAATCGCTTTAGCATTGTTGATGCCCGCACTCTCTAATTTTTCTCTGATTCTGACGAAAATGACTTGAAATGGAAGACTAGATTCGCGAAGTTCTTCTACCTCGGATTCTGTAGCGCGACTTAGTTTCGGTGAAGCCAGTGCCGGTGTCGAAGATTTGTCGTGAACGGCTTGTGCAATAATATTAAGGGCCGATTGATCTCGGTTTTCAAATGCTAAAAGTAGCTCAGCTAATTTTTCCTCGTTAACACCTATTTGTATTTCACGAAGTTTTTCAATAATCGAATGTTTGGCGACCTCATAAGGTACCTCTGGCGTTCGCAAAGATTCAATTAATGATAACTTTGTAGGTGGGATATTAGAAACGTCTACTGGGCCTGTGATAGTTTTTACGAAAGCTTGGAGTCTTTGCAATGTTTCGGCCGAGAACTTAGCAGAGTTGGATTTTGACGAGCGAGCTGCCTGAGTATCAGTGTAAAACTTTTTACACATAGTAGTATCAGCAAAGGTGAAGTTGGCGACTAAAGTAAACGCGGCAATTGATAAAAGGACTTTCATAAAAATCTCCTGAAGGTGGTGGGTGACCTTCTGTTAAAGTTAATGAGCGGTCCTTCGCTACGCGTTCATTAGAAATAAATGAACATTTGTTCAAAATATATCAGAATGGAACATTGTTTTCAATACCAAAATGAACACTTGTTCAATTTAATTAAATCGTCTACAATCTAGACATGCTTGTAACCGATATTAAATTGACTAAGTCCGAGCTCACTAAGGAGCTGATTTTCCAAAAGACTTTTCAGATTATTTCTGAAAAAGGGTTTGCTTCTGTTAACCATCGGGAGGTCGCGAATCATTGCGGTCTATCGGTGGGTATCGTCTATAAACATTTAGGTCCCAGCAATGATCACCTCAAAGTTTTAATGGATCATGTAGTGACTCAAGGTTATGGCCGTTTGGCGAAAGTTCCTGATAATTTAAGTCCATTGGAAAAAGTGAAAATGAATCAGAAGATTAATTTGGAGTTTTTCTTGGGGCAGCCCGGTTATGCTATTCTATTTTTGCACTTTTATATCAATAGTCGATTTGACGATGATCTACATAAATGGAATACCAAACTGACTAAGTCTGCCGAAGGGCGGCTCATTGAAATTCAGGGCGGGCGGAAGAAATCGGCGGCCCTATTGGCATCAGCCCTACACTCGCTTTTAGTAGGTGAGATCATTAAGTTCGTATCCCTAAAGTCAAAAGATGTCAGCGGGATTATTGATCGCCATTTAAAACAGGTAGAGCTTATTTTTAATTCTACATACTAGCCTTTAGGCTAATTAAATATCTTAGATTTCCTTTGAAAAACAAGGAATACTGCCGAAAAAATAGATGTGTCTATTCAACTGATTTTACTTATTTTAATCGGGATCATCCTGTGGCCGCGTTCTTATCTTTTTGAGGTAAGTAATTCAATCGATTTGTCTTCATCATCTTATAATGAGTGTCGTGTATTTTATGATTCACTCCCAAAATCGGTCGACGAACGATTTTTCAAGTTCCCTGGGGTAGAAAAACCTTCGTATTTAATTAACGCCGATTTTTTTTCAGGATTAAAAGAAAGAAAATCCAAATGGGTTACTCATCGAGATGATTTAGGAAACCGTTGGATCACCGGGTTCTCGAATATGAGTGTCGGTGTCAGCGAGTTCGTTTTACGTTCACCTACAGAATTGCAATTTCAAGAGCAACTGCTAATAGTCATCGATTACTTTAAAACCTTTGGTTTTAGTCAGATTCCTGAATCTAAAATGGGATTGGTGCTGCAACTGGAAAGTGGAAGTGCACCCTATGCTCGTGGCCCTAGTCGTAATTTTCACTTGTATCAAATTAAAGAGCTTGAGCGGTTAAAAAAAAATGGTCAACTACCAACGGCCCAAGTGAATGCCTTTGAAGACTATCTGGATTTTCTGATGGACGGCTATGGACGTCGAATGAAAGTTTCAGAAGAGAATAAAGAAAAACTTAAAACGATATCTTTAGAACTAAAGGAACGAAGTCATTTATTATTTTTGAGTCAAGAAGGTATGGTGGACTATCGTGATAGCTTTGGTTTGGGCATCTTACGTAATGATGCCCGAGTGTTCAAATACTACGACAAAAACCCCGAAGTGACACCGACGCGAGTTTTACCTGACAAATTTAACTTTATCGGTGGTGCCATATTTGTGACTTCAAACTCTGCAAAAGAGCTACTGCCACTAGAAATTTTTACTGGTTTTCGAGTACCTAGAAAAACGGGTGTTACCGCAGAAATTGGCCGCTTCTATGTGGATCGATTGCACCGTGATCCTAATACTAGTTACGCCTTAATCGGCTTGGTAGGATCATTATTGGCGTCGGCTAAAGATAAAAATATTGGAATGGTTGATCAAATAGTAATTGAAGCCGATAAAGCGCGTGCCGAAATATTTGCAGAATATGGTTTTAAACCGATACATAAACAGACAAATTTCCAAGGCAAGGAAGAGTATATCATGACGGCCTCGCCGGAAACAGTTATGAATATGTCCAAGGCAAAACTAATTAAAGATTTAAATCCTAATCGCAAACACACAGCAACTGTTCTTTATCGCCCAAAACAACTTGAAATGTATGTATCAAAAAGTTCTTTGTGGGACCAAAGTAATTTTCACGGACCCGTTCATACTTTTGGTGGCGGCAGTTCGGGGCTGTTATTGAATGATTTTTATGACTTAAGTTTAAGTACCATGGATATCGCTTCGAAAATAAAAGTCGCTCGAAAAATTATCGAAAGTGACTTTGCTGATTTTCTTCCTGCCTTTGATTCTGATCCTCAATCAGTGACTCAAAAACTGTTAGGGGGGGCTGCTGTTAGTGCCGATGCATTCATAAAAGTAGTACGAGTCGCTCAAAAGCCGTTTATGACTCAGAAAGAATATGACTCTAAATACTTAACTGACGGGATCAACAGGTTATTTGAAAATTTGGAAAGTCAGTTATCTCTTTATCCTTCCAAGTTTGAAAAACTCAGAGTGATAAAGGAATATTTGGATAGCTCGATGTATATCTGGCATGTGCTTAATGGTGACCATGGGAAATTTTATTTGCTATTAGACTATTACTTAAATGGCAGCCCCACCTACACACCAAGAATGGCTTTTAGTAAGGCCGTTTCCCGAAATTCAAATAATGATTTGAATTATTTTGAATTTAATTTCCCCGAAATTCCAAAGGCACTTGAAGATTTAGCTAAAAAAGCCTTGAGAGAGAATTTTACAGTGTCTAAGATACCTGAACTGCGAGCTGACTTATATCGTATTTACAAAGCAGATCCTAAATTTAGTGAAACTGATTTTAATGCTATTTGGAGCGTTATTGATAGAGTTATCCGCTCGAGCGAACATCAACACACTCCCATCGACATAGTTATTACACATCACGTGTGGGCAAACCTGATAATTATGTCTAAGTATATCGAAGATATTACTTTTACGCTAAGAAATGAGTCTGACGAGTAAACATCACCATTTTAAGGTTATCGTTTTTAATCAAACGTCTCAAAATATTAATCTTGAATTTCTTGAACTGAAGTCCTTGTTTTATTCTCTATACTATTTTGACCTATCTCTAACTTATCAAGAGAGAAATTTAATACCTGAATTGAAGTGATAGTTTAATCTTTTATTTTAAAATCCATTTCAATGCGTTCGTCTTTTGGATCAATTGTTGCTGAAATAATTTCAACCCCCAGGTCCGTTTTGGCGGCTTTAGAGTTTACAGTATCAAATTTTTCAGAAAAATTGGTATCAATAATACCGTTAATATTAAATGTTTTTAAAACAAAACCAACAAGACCAGTCGATTTTACTTGGGTGTTTGGATTTGAAAGTTTAAAGCAGAATGAATTATCACACTTTGTAAGGTTTAAGTCAAAATCAGTTTCGAAGTTGCCGATGCTTACAAGGTGCTTAAGTTTAATTTTTAATTTTCCATCTTGGAAGCGAAGTGAAGGGGTTTCTTTTATGTCCAACCATCGCCCACCAGAACAATTAATATCATCAGAGCCTGTACAAATTTTTAAGAACCCTTTGTCTTTAATTTTTGAAAAATAGCCTTCAATTGCTTTCAAAGAAAAATTAACGCTAAAATCAGAATTTGCAGTATTAGTAGATAATATTTTTAAATCCGTTTTATCACAGTTATCTTTTTGAAACAGATTCATTTTTGCTCCACGTGCGCCTTGCTGAAGAACGGCAAAAAGTTCATCATAAGAAACGCTCCCTTCTATTTCTCCAGAATTTAAATTAAATGCAGGAATTTGGCGTAGGCCTTTTTCTATGGCTTTTGGTAAATTTTTAATTCCTCGATTCGTAGCTGCCGCAACAGGTTTAAGGATTTCTGTAGTAAGGGGGTTCAGAAAATTGACAAATTCATCATTGTTGCTAAGTTGATTTGCAAGGAACTGAATATTTATTAAGCTCGTTAAATTTCCTCTGTTAAAAAATCCTTTTTTTTGAGCTATTTTATCTAATCCTTGGTTTAGAATCTGACTGATTGCCGGGTGATGATACAGATCAGAAGTGATTACAATTTCAAAAATGTTTTTTGGATTATCTTTAATTTTATTTAGTGCATCTGTTTGTTTTTTTAAATCACATTTTTCAGGTATTATATGCGATGATTTTAATTGAAGGTACAAAGTTCTAGACATTTCTTTCATCAAATCATGGGGACAAGTTGGCTTTAAATTTAAAATATTTTCTTTTTCGTTATTTAGCTCAATAGAAAGTTTTTCCATAGGACGATCGCCATCGTCTAAGAATATTTTTAACCTATTAGGTTTTAATTTTGATTTACCAGAGGATTCGTCAATTGATAGAAAATCGCCTAAACCTTTTTCAGAGTCTACTTTGGCTTTAAAATAAAATTCGGACGGGGATGATGAATTAGAAGTAGCAATCGTAGCATCAATTTCTCTGAATAAAGGTTCACCAGTCGGCGTGAAGGCAGAAAGTTTGGTATTGGCTTTAAGTTTTGTTAGAACCACAGTGACTTCGATTTCATGGTTGTCA
>CAZCHT010000043.1:0-29888 GCA_964498705.1 uncultured Bdellovibrio sp.
ATCCCGAAGTCCCAGTCGGCTCCAAAAAGCTTCGATTTGGATGCGTTTGCCTTCGGCGAGGATCTTTAATTTTGGTACTTTGAGTTTTGCTTCCGAGACAGGGATTTTTAAAAATTCGCTAAATTGGGCATAGTCGTCGGCGACAGGTTTAACATAAGTTTGATATTCTGGTAATCCATCTGAAAAACTAGAAAACGATCCGTGATCTTTAGGTGAAAAATCGCCGTGATTTAATCCATCATTTATAATTGCAAATAGTGCTTTGGAGTCTTTGTCCCTTTTAAAGAAATTTTCGTTAAATGGGTTTTTCATCAAAGGGTTTTCTTCAAGAATTTCTTTCCAAGTGGGTTTTCGGTCCACAGGGACGGGCCAACCCATTTTTCCTAAATGTTGCGAGAACTCTGGAGATGTTAAAATATATTCTATTTTAGATCGAGCGTAAGTTTCTAATTGAGGCAACAAAGCGGTGAGTACTTGATTTGCTTCTTCGATCCCGTTTTGGCTATTTAATAAATCAAGCAAAATCAAATATAATTCTGAATCGGAAGTTTCTCGAGTGACGGATTCGCCTTTTCCCTGTTTTACTAACCTAAGCAATGCCACCGCAAAGGGTGCTTGTGATGCCTTAAGAGTGTTCGGTGAGAGTGTTGAGTATAAATCGAGAAGGCTGAAAACTTCGTTGGTCACCTTCGGTGACCATAAAATTTTTGAGATAGGTTCAATGGCCAAAGCTCTGACTGCGGGATTTGAAAATTCATATGTAGAACTTACGTGCAATCCTACGGCAACTGATGCATCCTGTGGCGAAAGTTTACTAAGCTGATTCCACTTTTGAGTCCATTGCGGGAAATATTTAGATTGGCTTGATTTGTAAAATGAAAGTTCGGTTTCGTGGGCATATTTTTCTTGAATTAAATCTTGTAAATTTAAATGAATGCCTAATTTCCCGTTTGGTCCTTCCAGAACTAAATTTCCAATTTGAGGCGTGAATATCCGCCGCCAATTTTTATAAAGAAAAGCTTGCATCCTAACATGAGAAAGTTCGTGGATTAATGAATTTAGATCATTTATCTCGGAGGTTGTTTTTCGATCTGGCACGGTGACACGAAAAATTTCTTTAAATTCTGTAATTTCTGGTCCCGGTTGTTTCAAAGGTTGTGTAGAGTCAATTGGCGATTGGGACTCAGGCTTAGTACTATTATTTGGTGATGGTTTTAATTTAGAAGATACTTGCTGGTTCAAACTAGGGGTTTCATGGTCATACATCCACCCGATATAAGGGGATGGTGGGTGTTCCGCAATCGCGCCCGATCTTTTGTCGAGATTACGAATCACTCGAAGCTCTTGGGTCAGATTTTCAATCTTTGTGTTTTCGTCTTCTAGTGCTCGCTTGATAATTCGTTTAATCGATCCCGGGGTTGTTGAGTCTTGCATTACCTCTAGCACATATTCACGAATAGTAGGCACTTCGGATAACGCGTGTTTTAGAGTCTCTAGGGAATAGCGTACCCCAGGAGCTTCACGAGAGTAAAATCCCAAGCAAGCGGAAGTGGTCGCATGGGAATAAGGTGACAAAAATAGGAATGCACATGTCAAAACAAACGAAATAGGCCAAAGCATAGCGGGTGTAGGTAGGCGTTCTTTTTCCATAAATTAATGATTCGCAAACTAAGTGCCATGGGGTAAACGATAGTTTTAATGGTAGCGCACTTCCCTGACATGGAAGAGGTCACTGGTTCGAGTCCAGTTATTCGCACCAATAACAACCACGCATTTTATAGTCATTGAGTACGTAAATCAAATCCCAGACTATGTTCCAGTTTTTTTCGTTTTGAATTTATCCGATGAAGGAAGAAATAGCCCAACTGGAGATTTCGACTATGAGTGAATCGGAAATTTTAAAATTTAAAAAATCAGAAGATCCAGAAAAAGATCGGAAAACTCTGTTCAACATTTTCTGGGGAAAAATACGCAAAGTTGATCGCAGCAAGTTAGAAATGGATAAAGTTTACTTTTTAAAGAAAAATCCATTTTTCGAAAAACTGACTGACAGTCAATTAGAAACCGTTGCGATGTATATTTATGAGCGCGACTATTTGGCAGATGAATATGTATTTGAAGTCGGTCAACCGGGTGCTGCCCTTTTCATTGTGCAATCGGGAGAAGTGTCGATCGAAACGACATCCGAGGATGGAAACACCCATCGTATCGTTCAACTCCAGAAAGCTTCATTTTTTGGTGAACTAGCGCTATTAAATGATGATCCAAGGTCGGCGTCAGCCCGAGCCTCTATGCCGACGAAAGTATTCTCACTTTTTCAAAAAGACCTAGATAAGTTGTCTGATAGATACCCAGAGATAACGACTAAGATTTATCGGGCTCTCGCTGTTGTCGTCGGTAGTCGTTTGAAAGCTACGAACGAATTTATTGACTACAGACTGAAAGGCGCCGCATGAACCTCTATGAATCGCAAAAAAACGCTCGCAAATTTCGACGTTGGATAGTTCAAGGCTTGTCGGCGGTCGTCTTTTTTGCTCTAACAATTGGTATTATTTATGGTTTGCGCCCTTTATTGATGCCATTTATTATGGGGGCTTTTTTAGCCTACTTATTTAAGCCCTTAGCTAAAAAATTTCAAATGACCCACTGGACAGGTTATATAAAATTGTTCGCATTTTTAGGCGGCGCTGGGGTTGTCCTCTATGGCCTAACTACCATGGTCGCAAACTCACTGCCGTCGGAATCGGAAGCGATAGTCTTAAAGGTCAGGTTGCAATATCGTATCAATGATCGTTTTGTTCATTGGATGGGGCTACAAAATAACGAAAAGGGAAACTTTATATATCAGTCGTTCGGGTCAGAAATTGAACCACTCAAACAACAGTTAAATCATATTTTAGATCTTAACGAGGCTGAACAGAAAACGTTTTTTTCCCATTTAGATTTATTGAAGAAAAACAATCCAGAAGAAGCAGTTAAATATTCGACTTTCTTTAATCAAAACCAGTCTTCAGCTATCAGTGACAATTTAAAGGCTGATGCTGAACCTACTGCGCTTGAAACAGATAGCCATTTAGCTGGCCAGTTAACGACGCCGGCTAAATCTAAAAAATCATCTGGCTTTTTAGGTCAAATGCTAAAATCTGCGGCTCATTGGATTATTTTTCCTTTGATATTTATTTTTATGCTCTTAGACAATGGACAGATCCTACACTTTTTCATGCGACTTGTTCCTAATCGTTATTTTGAATTGACCTATTCGGTTGTACAGAGTGCCGATGAGGCCCTAGGTAAGTATATCCGAGGAACACTTATAGAGTGTGCCTTAGTAGGTCTTTCACTGACAATTGGATTTTATTTATGTGGATTTGATTTTCAAATTTCATTTCTTATTGGCGCCATTGGTGGATTAACCAATGCCATTCCCTTTGTTGGTACGGCCATCGCGTGTGTTTTGAGCGCCGCCTATGCCTTGATTGCCGAAAATATTCATCCTGTCCTGCCTTTTGTAACATTGGATAATTTAATGTTGGTAATGATCGGCGTAGTTATCATTGTGCATCTTTTAGATAACGCGATTTTTCAACCGATGGTAGTTGGTAAATTAGTAAACCTTCACCCAATTGTTGTCATTATGGGAGTTTTCGGAGGCTCGCTGATGTTCGGTTTCGCCGGACTAATATTTGCGATTCCAGCGATTGTAATTTCTCAAGTGGTCGTCAAAACATTTTTTACAGGCATGCATCGGTATAAAATTATTTAAGTTCTTTGCATGGAAAAATCGCTATTCCCATACAAATTAATTTAGATCGTAGATCGAAATATCGGTTTCTTTTGTGTCATAAATGAGTCGGTAAATATCCTCTTCGGGGGTTTGATTTACATCTTCTGAACGAAGGGAGTTTCCTGATTCATCTTGCTTGATCCAGATGCTTTTTTTAATTCGAATGGCTTTAATATTGTACTCAGTCGATGTAGTCTGTTGCAGCCAAAATAAAAGTGTTCGGAACTGCTTTCCATGGCCAGAGTGAACGGCTTCGCTGAATCTTACGTCAAATAAGGTCAATCCGTTTTTAAAACCAACTTTCGCAGCAAACATGGTCGGATTGATAGCAAAATCTATCGAGTCTGTTTTGCCGTCATCCGTTTGAATTGCCATATTTAAAATTTTGTCTTTCACAGTGTAAACGATTTTGCAAGTGTGCTTGGCTGTTGGAGTTTTTAAACTGAAATCAAATCCACAATAGGTAAGGGATTGATTTGTAAGCTGCTGAGTCTCGAGTATCTTTAATATATCTTTTATCGGTATTTCTGTAGGCTGATTTTGCTGACGATCGACTACATTTCGATTGTTAAACACGCGCGAATCAAATTTCTTCTCAAACATTTTTTCTTCGAATTGCAATTTGGTCAGCGTTTTATATCCATTGAAAAGCCATTCCGTGACATGGCGAATGCTTTCATATTCTTCGGGTTCCAAAAATTTCCCGTTTTTTTGCGCTGGCTTAAATTCGGTTTTTGTCGACATATCGGTAAAGCTGTTTAGGCAATTTTCACGCACGTTCGCTTTTTTGAAAGCCTCACAATAAAAACGTCCATCTTCATATTTAACAAGGTAGAAGGCCATTACTGTTTCGTGCAAAAGCAATTGAGCTTTGTGTTCTTCATCGAGATCTTTGTAAACGAGCTCGGAAATAAAGATCTCTTTTTCTGTTTGGTAGGCACCTTGATCAGATTTAAAATTGGTGCCGATGCGTGCGGCTTCTAACTCTTCGAGTTTTATGGGGACGATGTACCACGTTTTTCTTTTGGCGGCCGTTGCTAAGTAGGTAACGCCGTTGTCGGCTTGGTTGTCTTCGCGAATATCATTTAGTTTTTTGTCGATAGGATCTACAAATTTAATATACTCCGGTAACTGAGTAATGTCTTTTTTGTAGAAATCTAGAGGCTTACCATTAATCAAATTTCCGCCGCCGCCTTGGTCGGAAGTCCCCTTGGAATCAGGCGTGCTAGGGCCGGGGCTGCTGGTTGGGGCAGGAGATGTCGTAGACGAAGTATCTTTTTTAGGCTGACAGGCGACTAAAAATGCGACGAAAGATGTCGTTAACGCTATTAAAATCAATAGTTTGGGGGTGGACTTCGTCATATCCTATAAAATTGCAATAGGGTGGCCAAAACTTAGTATTCAAACCAGTCAATATTGAGGCAACGAACGACTTCCGATTCCGACGGGCCGATGTCTTTTTGAAAGTCTTGAATGACTTTTACGATACGACTGCGGAGGTCTTTTGCAAGCTCTTCAGAAAGCGACATGGGTGATGTGTAAAACAAATCGTCTTTGGATTGTAAATCCATTTGTTGAATTCCTTTAAGTCGCCAATTCTGATGATGCTTGTACACCAAAGGGGAGTCGGCTGGAATAAAAGTGCTCTGGGGACCTGGTGCCCATCCTTGTTTCGCAGGAATTATGAGCTGATGCTTCACTAGGAAATCGATGACGTTGGCAATAGTTTCCCTGGGAAGGTTGAGTTCCTCAGAGATCGATTCAATATTCGCAATTTTTGTGCACGCAACTAAGTTTCTAATTCCGACATACACCCACTGTGAATAGTAAATAGCTTTTACCTCGGCCGGTAATTCCACAATGTCTTTGATTTGATTTTTTAAATAGCGTGATTCATCTTGCATTAATGTGATCTTCTTCAGGAAATAATCTTTTAAAGATTTCGTTCCGGCACGATCAAATTCCACTAGTAAAATGAAGTAGTCTTTTTCTTTCTCTGACAATTGCAAATGAGCCGACAGACGATCGACCATTTCTAAACTCATCGACTTGTTACCCATTAAAATCTGACTCATTAAAGTGGGTGTGGATTGGATAACGGACGCCCATTGGGTGATCGTGCCTCGACCTTTTTTAGGCAGTTCATCTTGGACAGATTTCAAAAATTTGCGAAAACTATGATATTTAAAAATACTCATTACATTAGTATAATCGGATACTTGGTCAAAATAATGAACTAAAAGTACTAAAAATATAAACTTTTGTACCAATTTGACCTGGAACTAAATAACGCGACAGGTTAATTTCCTCTCATCAACCAATAAAGGAGTTCTTATGAAAAATTTTATCGTTTTATTAACTGTGGCCAGTGCCTTGGCTACGGCCGCACCAGTTGTGAAATCGGGACAAATGACCACGGGGTATGATCGTGAATTGAATTTGGTCCTGACGAAGAAAATCCAAGTCTCATTAAACAAAACGGGTATCAGCGAAATGTTAATTGAAGGTGAAGATCTTGGTGAGGCGACATTAGAAGACGGAAAAATTTCGGCTTACGTAGCAAAACCGAAAAAATATATTTTCTACAGTCTAAATTTAAATCCTAAAACTCAAAGCTACAATGATCAGAATCTAATCGTACTGGGACACAACAGCACAGGGACGAATTTATCTTATTCCACTAGTTATTGCCGTGAAGGAGCCAATGCGCTGTTAAGCGCGTATGCTGGCGATGGAACGAAAAAAGACTTCTGCGTGACGATTAAATAGGAGGATGCAAAAATGAAATCACTAAAGACATTTATAGCCTTAGTGCTAACGTCTCTTATTTCCGCGGCCATGCGATTCATAGCTGGGGAAAACTATTTTATATGGAGGTAGTAGAGAGTGACGGAAGTAAAAACAAAATTGAGTGTAATTAAAAGGAATGATTTTTATGACTAATTACCGTTTGCTGAGATTTCTAATTTCATTCTGAACTACGTCTAAACCGTATTTCCGCTCGAGCTTTTTGATTCCGTAATGGTGGCTGGCGACTTTATTAAAATGATCTGTAAAAAAACCATTTAAAGCCGCAGCGCCGACCGCGCCCAGAATTGGAACCGCTTGGGCCACCATTTTTTCGCTAACGACGATTTTAAACCGGGCGGCGATTCGGCCGATAAATAAAACTAGGTCTGGCGCGGTTTTCTTTTCAATGGCCGATAATATTTCACGAGCAGAATTTCTGGCCATGAATTGTGCGGACGTGTTGATGAGCTTAGAGAACACGATTCTTGATTCTAGATAGGCCGAGTTAACCGCATCATCCTCCGACGACTCGCGAGCGCCCATGGCAAACACTTGAATACATTCCAATAGCGCTTCTGGCTGACTTAGATCTTCGCCATTTTCCTTGGCGATTTCAGCAATGGATCGAAGCATCAGGGTTGTCGTAATCGGCAGTTCAATCGCAATGCTGGTCAATCCAAAAAAACCACCCAGGGCACCTAGGCCACTGGCAGCCGCCACGTGAACCTTAGGGGGTATACTTGAATTATTCGAGATGCTTTTTACGGCGACTTCGACACATTTTAATAGCGACGCATTTACGGCGCTGGAAAGCATATTTCTATATTTCTCAGGTAGCTTTTCCTGAAGAAGCTCTACGGGCTTACCCACTGAGTTGGCAATTCTAATGGCAAGGTTGGGGTGTTCTAAAAATTTTACGGCAGCTACTAAAAATTCACGATCAGTTGAGTTAATGATGCAGACCCCACTTCTTAAAGGAAAAATTAATCCTAGCAGTTCTGTTCTGAAGTCAGCAAGTTGAATTGCTGGTTAAAGTGGATTCACTTCCACTATCCCAAGTTAGTCCCAAGACCGGTGTCAAATAATAGTACAGCTGTCTAGCGAAGGACCTTCCTCTGAAAGGTTTCTGATACCATTTCGACCTTATATTGCTCCCAATTTTGGCTAGTGATTCGCATATATTCAACTATAAGTCGTTCTGGATAGACCGTTTGGGAAATTTGTCACGGCATCTATGGAAATTGAACCCATTTTAGGAGATATGACATGTTTTGCTCCCGCGACACTTTTGGAATTAAGCTGTTTTGAAAACACTATTGCTTATCCTTTTTTTTCAACTAATAAGTTTGTTTACCTTTGGAAACGACAGGTGTCTTTCGGTTTACCAAAATAGCCTTTTTAAATATATCCTGCCTAATTCTTTTTTATTAAAAAACCTCAGCGACGATAAACATTTGCTACCTCTTTTTTTTAAAAGAGTCCGAGTTACAAAAATCCAGGATTGGGGCGACGTGGTAAAACAACCGACTTCAATAGAGGGCTGGCTGATAGAAATAAAAGGTGATGGAATTAAGATCGTAAATGACTTTGGCGAAATTAAGAAAATAAACTATTTTCACGTCATCCATGGCGACAGTTTTAAAATCGAATTTGAGTCTGGGAAGGCACATGAAGCTAAACTAGTACCACCTCACGAATTAGTTTCCTATTTAAAGCTAAACCCAAATTCGATGGTATCTGTCGACAATCAAAATTATGATCCCATTTTTGGGACTGCGAGAGTAGCTTCTATTAACGCTAGATATGACTACATTGAAATTGTAGACAGTTCCGGTCATGTTCACCAATTGGTTCCAGAAAACATAACTACAAAAACTACCGTTTTTTCTCGCCCAGAAGTCGTAGCGGCTCTCAAAAAAACTCTGACCATTGAACCTGTGAATAGTAGTAGTTTGTGGGAACACTCATTTTCAAAAGAATTAGAAAGAAGCATTTTAAAGTCAGGACGATTGTTTGATAACGTTGATATATACAACCTTTTGTCAAAAAAACCGGAATACACAAAAACTCTTTTGCGACGCTGGTATATAGACCCAATTATCGATCAAATGATCGCTCAAATTGAAACCCAATTCGGTGAAAAATTTGTTTCTATATTGGTCGACCCCGGAATAGTTTATAATTTTGATTCATTTATGAATTATGCCTCTAAAATAATATCTAAAGATTCAGCAATTTCGGTTTTTGAACTAAGACAAAGATATTCCAATTTTTTGGGTCATCGTCGCATATTCAGAAGCATGATGCTCACGCCGGCAGAAGCGGAAAGACTTAAAACAAATGGTATCTGGACCCCCGCTGCATTTGAACCCAGGAATTTCCACAATACTTTACATAATTATTTTCTTTCTGCACCAACTAAAGATCTGCTCCCTGTTGATCCTCAAGAAAACTTCAACCTAAGATCCACTGGATTCGGTAGCAAGTCGTCCCTATGGATTTCCGCGTCGGAGCATCCCAATGTCGCTATTTCTGTTGGCTATCACGCAACGTCATCTAATCGGTCTCCCGATCAAAAGATCTATCTTTTTGAGTTAGAAGTGCCTGAACTATCGATAATTCGTTATGGGTCAAAAGCTGTTGGTGAAAAAGGTTTGAATTTAAATAAACATAGAAGACTTGTGATCGGAAATAAAACATTCGACGATACTAATTCTGCGGGTGTTGAAGTCTTTTTGCCTGTTTACATTTCACCTAAAGTTATTAGAAATGTAACTCAAATTAACGAGATCCCTCCAGAATATCGTTGGGATGAAGACGCGAAAGATAATTCACAATAAAAACTGTTACGCTTTTACCGCTCGTTTCAATGGTAAACACACCTCGACGCAGGAGCCACGCCTGTTAGCGTGCGGACTGACGATGCTTATTTTGCCGTGGTGAAGTTCGACGACTTCTTTTACGAAACTCAAACCTAAACCTGAACTTTTACGTTTGGTATCAGGTCTTTCTAGAGAATAAAATTTTTCAAAGATTCTCTCTTTTGCGAATTCGGGAATGCCAACACCTTGATCGATGATTTTAATTTTAAGTAAACTATCAGTTTCTTCCGCAAAAATATCGATGCGACTACCGTGTTCAGAAAATTCGATCGCATTTTGAATCAGATTGCGAAATGCCTGAAACAGCAACAAGCGATCGCCTTCAATCAGACTGGTTAGGCTCGTGCTAACGTTGATAGTGATATCTTTTGGCTTCCACAATCCGACTAGGGCCTCACTCGTTTCATTCAGGATTTCGATCGGATCCATATCTGTTTTTTGATCGAGTTCACGTTTAGATTCCAATGCTGCGATTTTTAACAACTGTTCTAGCAAAATATGCGATCGATTGGATTCATCTATGATGTTTTTCAAGAATCGTTTTTGCTGATCGCGATCGATTTCTTCTAAGCATAACTCGGCAGCACCCTTGATCGCAGTGAGGGGGCTCTTTAATTCATGAGTCAAAGTCTGAGTGTATTTTTCGACTGTTTTTTTACCTTCTAAAGATACGCGCATTTTCTCAAATGCTTCACCCAGGTGCCGAACTTCTTTGATCTTAGACTGGGGTAACACACCTCTTCGTCCTTCCGAAACATCGAGCGCGTACATGCGTAAACGTTCCAGCGGCAAAGTAATCCATAGCATGATCAATCCGCCGATCAACCCTAGGGCCACGACGGAAAATAAACCACCCATGAACATGCGGTTTAAGGCTTGATCTAAGAATAACAGAATACTACTTTCCGTTTTATAAACAGTCGCAGCGCCGGCAATTTTTGAATCCAGCATGATGGGTGCCGCTACATAATAAACAGACGACCGGGAATCCTTGGTATCCAGGCGCGTGGAACGGGCACCATATTCACCTTTTAAAGTTCTGTAGACATCATTCCACTGAGAAAAATTCATTCCGATTTGTTCTGGTTTCGTTGAATAGACAACGATTCCATTTAAATCTGTGATGTACAGCCCAAGGGCCGGGGTTTGTTTAACAAAATCAAAAATCTTAGCGTTAATCGTGTGGGATTTGTATTGTTTAAAGATCTGATCCAAGGATTTAAAGCCGTCTGCCGATAATCGATTGGCCTCCGCATGGGCTGAAATGACATGGGCATAGTCGACTAATATTTCTTCAACGACTTGGGAATAACTGTTGCGAAGTTCCCCACGAATCCAGCGAGCTATCGCAAAGAAACCTATTATTACAACCAAGCATAACGTCAAGAACAGGCGACGACGTAAACTCACGCTTCATCCTTGATGGAGTACCCAAGACCTCGATGAGTCTGTATCAATTCATCATCTGTGATTTGCTTTAGCTTCGCGCGAATGACTTTGATGTGGGTATCGATTGTGCGCTCCAGGCTCATATCCGGTTCGTGCCATACGCGATCCATGATTTGGGATCTGGAAAATACGCGACCAGGATGTTCTAATAAGAATTTTAAAATTCCAAATTCATAACGACGTAAATCTAGATCCACATTTTGATACTTGATTTGAAAACGGTCCTCAAAAATTGAAAAACCTTTAATTTTTTTAGCTTCGGTCGCGGGTTCCGTGTCGCTATATCGACGAAAGAAAGCGCGAATACGAGCCGTCACTTCGCGTGGGCTAAAAGGCTTAGTAATATAATCATCGGCGCCTAGCTCAAGTCCCAAAATCTTATCCACTTCATCAGCGCGTGCGGTTAGAAAGAATATTGGAATTTTGCTGCTGGCGCGAATTTCTTTGCACACATCAAAACCATTTTTATCTGGTAAACCAACATCAAGAATAACCAAGTCAAATGTTCCAGAGTTGAATTTCTTTAAACCATCCATTGCCGTGGAAGAGTGCTCGCATTGAATGCCCTCTGTTTTAAGAGCGTACTTAAGATTTTCAGCGATATTGTTTTCATCTTCGAATAACAGGACTCGTGTCGACATAGTGTCTATGATTCTAAGCACGCCCATGATTTTATTCAAGCGAGGTCTCCCAATCTGGAGTTTTTAGTTTTTTAACGCTGCAGGGAGGCAACTTGTAATTAGAAACCAAATGCCAGCGTGACCGTGGCGTCGGATGCAACTCCACACGTACGGTGCGGCCACCGAGTTTCATTTCATTCTTTTGGATATCAACAGTGGCTGTGTCGGGATAAAATATATTGAGCGTATCCTGGGACGACCATTTTAATTCAAAATCAAATAAACACGAGTTCTGATCATAGCGATAGATGTAACCCAACAACTGGGCAGAACCCAGCAGTTGGTTTCGATTTTCTAATGTAATTCGGTGCGAATAGGACTCGGCTTCGGGATCACCTGATTTTGTTTTTCGCGCCACAAGCGCGCTGTCCGGAGACAGCGCTGATTCTAAAACCGTGGTTTTTGGTTCATTGAACCAAATGAAACCAAACAAAGTACCCGTTAATAGTAGGATCAGAATACCGAACGTGATAAATGCTCTTTTAATTAGATTTTTCACGAAAGGCTCCTTAAACCGTTTTTTCGTTTTGGATTTTAAACGAGCCAGAGTACCAGTCAAATTTTCGAGTGATCGTCATAAAGATCGCAAGCGCCAAGAATAATCCAATGGAACCAATTAAGAATGCACTTTCTTCAAGCGACAGCAATACATAGAAAAATACGCTGAGTACTATTTGTTCCGTCAGAATCATTTTTACAAACTTTGTGTCTTTCAAGAAACCACGAACGTAGAACACGATTAAGCCCGTAACCGCACCTGATGAAACTAAGTAGGCAATTTCAAAACCGATAGATTCTGAGATCGCTAACAGGAGTAAATAGAATAGGCTGATAGATAGACCGATTAACCCATACTGTAAGGGATGGATTTTAGCTTTACTCATAAATTCTACGATAAACACCAGCAAGAAAGTTAAAGCGATAAATAGGATTCCGTATTTTACCGCGCGTTCAATCATAGTGTAGTCTGTTCCAATCCATAAGTGATTTAAGCCAATAGACTTTCCGGCTCTTGAGCCGTCTTGATATTGCTGAAGATTGTTTAGGGTCCAATAGGCCTCAAATCCTTTAGCGGATAATTTAGTATCAGTGGGTAGAACTTCATCTACGAATTTTGGTTTAGGCCAGTTGCCAGTCATGGAAACTTTATCCTGATCAGACTTCGATTCGTAGCTGATGGTCCCAGTTCCACGTGCAGTGACTTCAATTTCCAGTTGGCCTGAAAAAAAGCTTTTACTGGGCAATTCGTCAATGGTCATCTGGATACCATCGTCAACGAGTGTTCCTTTAAGTTCTTTACCGCTAGTAACGTCTTTAATCTTGAAGCTTTGAACGGCAGAGATAGGGGATATCGGGATAAATAGGTGATCTTTTCGAGATAGAAGTTTGTTAGGAGTTTCAACTTTTTTCGGCATTGGCGCCGGAGCTGAAAATGACACCTTAGTTTTTAAAGTAGCAACATAGACGGGGACGGGGAATACACCACGTTTTTTCTCTTTGCTGTCGACCTGGATAGTCGTTTCGCTTGAAGTCGGATAGTAGTTTTGCTCAGCAACTAAAATCGCTGGCGACGTTAAGTTAATATTTCCGCCCCAGCCTTTGGCGACTTCCTTTTGCGCAATGGTTTCATATTCGCGACGACTGTTAATCTGATTTTCAACTTGTGTCAGCGGAACTAGCAAGACCGCGACAAGTCCCAAAATGAGAAGGACCTTTTTAGTGACTTCGTTTATTTCAATCTTTGGTTTGTTTTCATATTCCATGAGTTTCTCCTTGAACCTAATATCAGATACCAAGAAGAAACGAATGCGATCCGAATGTGAACTTTGTGTGAAATCTAATTAGTTCGCGTAACTCTGTATTATAGGTTACTAAATCTTTCCAAAACTTCTGAATCTCTTCACTCTGCCTGGTATAGTAAAATATCAATTGCTGCTTCTGATTATTTTCTTTAAAAGTTTCAACACCTTTTTATAACACTGAAAATTTGGTCTCAGTTTGAGACAATTTATTAAAGAAAAACTTTAAAAATCCGATCAGTTGTTAGAATGAACCATCAAAAAGTAAGGTTTGTAGCAGTACTATTTATTTTAGGTTTTTTGAATATTTCCTGTATGATGCACGCAGATATAAAATCTTTAGATGATACAATTTTGGATTCAGGTCAGGCTAAAATTTCAAGAAAGATTTATTTAGATACAACACTATTAACTATTAGTGAAGGCTCTGCGGCTATAATTAATGTTGCTGTTAGTGAAAAGATTGATAAAGATATTCAGGTTTACGTGAATTTGAATGACTTTTCTAATAGATTTCAATCAATCAATTCAACATTAACCATTCCTGCACAGACCTTATCAAGGCCGATTGTTCTTCAAACTATTGATGATAATATATACCAGGGTACACAAATTGTTGATTTAACAATTTCCTCACCAGACTCGTCCATTTCTGCGGATCCGAATCGTCTGACAATCAATATTCAAGATAATGATTTACCTCCGATTATTCAAATAGCTGATGCTGTAGCCAATGAAAATAATGGAACCATAGATTTTACTGTAACTACTAACAGAGTCAGTATTTTAAACTCATCCTTTGACTACTCTACTCAGAATGGGGCAGCCATTGCCGGGTCCGATTATACTACCGTTTCCAGTGGTAACCTTACAGTCCCCGCGGGGCAATCGTCAGCTGTCATTCATGTACCATTAGTGAATGATTCTGTGAGTGAACCTAATGAAAGTTTTAATTTGAACGTTTTAAATCCTAGTAATGCTAGTCTGGGTGTTTCTAGTGCTACTGGAACTATTGTTGATGATGATGCCGTGCCAGCAGTGACTTTTCAGATGGCCTCTCAGTCAGTGAATGAAAATGTTGGAACAGTGCAAGTGCAATTGGTTTTAGACGCAGTTAGTAGTCAAGCGGTAAGTGTCCCTTTTACATTAAGTGGAACAGCAACGGGTTCTGATTACACACTGACAACAGCTTCGCCAGCTGTTATCCCGGCAGGACAAACTTCTGTAAACGTAACTTTAACTATTGTTAATGATGCCTTAAATGAAAGTAGTGAAACAATTATTTTAACTATGGGTGCTCCTACAAATGCTGCTTTAGGGACTGTGACATCGCACACGGTAACTATATTAGATAATGATTCTCAGCCAACAGTATCACTAAGTTCTGCAAGTCAAAACGTGAATGAGAATGCAGGAACGGCTTCTGTCAATTTAGTATTATCTGCTGTTTCTGGACAAGATGTAACTGTGCCCATAACTTTATCTGGGACGGCGACGGGTGGAAGTGATGACTATTTAATAACGACATCAGCACCGATAACAATTCCCGCAGGACAAACTAGTGTAGCTATAAACTTCAATATCATCAATGATAGCGCGGTTGAAAGTAGTGAGACTGTCATAATGACTTTGGGCACACCATCTAATGCGACGTTAGGAGCAACCACAGTACATACGATCACAATTATTGATGATGATGTTTACATTAGTATTGATGATGTGACCGTTGTGGAAAATTCGGGAACGGCTGTGTTTACAATTTCTATCAATAAAACAACAATTAGTAATGTGAGCGTTAACTACGCTACTGCCAATGGAACGGCCACGGCGGGCACCAACTATACTACGACTTCAGGTACAGCCACGATTGCCGCTGGATTCACAACGACAACAATCAGCGTTCCTATATTAGATACATCCGGAATTTGTGAAGGGGATAGAACCTTTGATGTCAATTTAAGCTCCGCAGTAAATGGGAACATCCAAGATAATATTGGTGTTGGAACCATTCAGGAAAATGATTTTCCGGTGGTGAGTGTTGGCAATGTTACGGTCGTGGAAGGTTCAATAGCGGCAGTTCCAGTGAGTCTAAACCAAGCTTGCTCGATGAATGTTACGGTAAATTATACTATGTCTGATGTGACGGCCGCTGCCTCTGATTATATTGGAATGTCAGGTTCTTTTACTATCAAGTCCGGTAAGACTTCAGTTTTTTTAGGGGTTTCTTCACTTGAAGATTCTGCCATTGAGTCTTCTGAAGACTTTTCAGTAACAATTTCAAATCCTGTAAATGCAACCTTAGGTACGGCGATATCAACAGTCACAATTACAGATAATGATGTTCTTCTTGGTTCGACAAATAATGTTACATTTATTGCATCAACTCCAAGACATATTTGCGGAGTTAAGGCCGGGGCTGCCTATTGTTGGGGTGGTAATGGTAATGGAGATCTTGGAAATGGAACGATAACTCCCAGTTATTATCCAACACTGGTAACAGGACTGTCTTCAGGGGTCACTAAAATCGTAGGTGGTGGTTACTTTTATTCAGACTTAAGATATACGGCAAGGACATGTGCCATAGTTTCAGGTGCGGCTAAATGTTGGGGATATCAGTCGGGCTATGGAGAGCTTGGAAACAACACTGGTGTTTCTAGCTCAGTTCCTGTCAATGTTGTTGGCTTGAGTTCAAATGTTACTGATATTGATACCTCGGAAGTTGGATATGCTGGGTTTACTTGTGCCGTTCATAATGGAGCAGCCAAGTGTTGGGGGAGTAATGCCATAGGACAGCTTGGTGATGGTACGACTACTACCAATCAAATTCCTGTGACAGTTTCGGGTTTGAGCTCTGGAGTTACAAGCATTGCGGTTGGTGACAGCCATGCTTGTGCCACTTTGTCGGATGGAACAATACGTTGCTGGGGCAGTAATAATTTTGGTCAACTAGGTGATGGAACGACTACAAATAGTTTAGTCCCAGTAACCGTCAGTGGCATTTCTTTAGGGGCAACAAAAGTATCATTAGGTTATCGGCATTCATGTGCTTTAGTCTCTGGTGGTGTTAAGTGTTGGGGATATAATAATTATGGACAGTTAGGAAATGGAACAACCACGGCAAGTTATACGGCGGTCGATGCAACAGGATTGACTTCAGGAGTCGTTGATATGAGTACGTCTGGAGATGCTGTTGGTGGTTATAGTACTACGTGTGCAATTGATTCATTTGGTGCGGTTAAGTGCTGGGGTGCCAATAGCTTTGGACAAGTTGGTGATGGCACCTTGTCGTCAAGAACAGTTCCAACACAAGTAACAGGTTTAACAAGTGGCTATACTCAAGTGTCTGTTAGTGTTGCCAATGTTTGTGCTCTTCATAGCTCTGGTAAATCGTATTGCTGGGGAGATTATAGTGTTGGGCAACTATCGGGCAACATAGGTGGTTTTTTATTTTCGCCTCAAGACCCGGTTGGTATGCAATCTCAGGTGACAACAATTAAGTTAGGAAATGCATTTTCGTGCGCAATTCAAAATGGCGCAGCTAAATGTTGGGGAGCCAATAATTCAGGCCAAATCGGAAATGGAAATTATACCTATCAAGGATCACCAGCGCAAGTTTCGGGTCTTAATTCGGGGGTTACAGCGATTGCAACAGACAATGATAATTACTTCTCTGTAAGACATGCGTGCGCTGTGCACAATGGGGCTGTTAAATGCTGGGGAGATAATAGTAATGGGCAACTTGGTAATGGAGTTACGGGGGGAAGTTCAAATGTACCTGTACAAGTTTCAGGTATAACATCAGGAGCTATTGCGGTTTCAGTTTCGTTGTGGCATTCCTGTGCTGTTATGAATACTGGAGGCGTAAAATGTTGGGGAAATAATTCTCATGGACAATTAGGAAATAACTCAACAGCGTTAAGTAATGTTCCTGTAGATGTTTTAAATATTTCTGGTGCAACTGATATTTCAATAGGTACAAGGTATAGCTGTGCAATTGATGGTGGCGCCTTAAAATGCTGGGGTTCTAATGCCAACAGTCAGTTAGGTGATGGAACAACAGTGGATAAGTTAACTCCTAATTTAGTGACGGGTATGAGCTCTGGAGTGACCTCAATAGCTACAGCAGCATATGATAATACTAATAGTTTTGCCTGTGCTGTTGTTTCAGGAGCTGCTAAGTGTTGGGGTTATAATTATAATGGAAGATTAGGTACGGGAACAGGTTCTGTAACGGTGCCAACCCAAGTTGTCGGTTTTAGCTCTGGAGTAAAAAAAGTTGAGGTTAACAGTGCTGGTGGATGCTTGTTAACAACAGAGGGTGCTGTTCATTGTTGGGGTGAAAATACAAACTTATTAATGACTCCAAGCTTTTCTATACAGTCTTCATTAACGCCACTTGCGAATACCTTTTTTACTGCGGGCGTTTCGGATATGTCCACTTCTGGTGGTGGGCTTTGCATTATTGGACTTGCTGGAAACGTTAAGTGTGTTGGAAGTTACCAAAATGCAGGTATAGGCTTAACAACGATGAGTGTGGCAACTCCACAAGAAATACTATTTCCTTAGACTGTTTACATTTGCGGTTAATCTTCGTATGGCCCATTTTGACAACGTGCTTTTAGTTTTTCGTCATACAGACTTAAAATTTCATTCGTGCTCAGACGAGCTAATTTTGTTCGAGGAATCTTTAATTTCCATCGATTTCGACTTAATTTAGAGACATTCAAAATATCGCGACAATCTATCCATGCCGGAAACGCAGTGCCGCCATTTTTTTTACCGAAAGATTGAGCCAATATATAGGGACCGACTTTATTTACATAATTTTCAAATATAGACGTACTTACAAACCCCTGTTGCATAAATAGTTTAGCTAAGTCGATGCCTGTAACAAAAATCTGCTGGTTAACTTGAGGTGGAACACCCGTATCTTCTGAATTTAAATGCGAATACACTTGGTGAATATAAATCGAGACGGGAGTTCCTGGATTCTCGGCTTGTATTTGGCTATATAAAAAGGGATCTCGTTCGCCGTTGTCACCCACCAAAATAATTTTGTCTGGCTTGTGCAATTCAATTAGTTCTCGGATAGCAGTTAATTTGAATTCGTGATCGTTTAAATTTTCTCTTAAAATTAATCTCCCTTTTGGGAATCGATTGATACTTAAAAATTCAAAGTGAAAATCTAACATCATCTTTTCTGGCGCTGCGGAAAGATAAGCAAATTGAACGGTAGGGTCAGCTTCAGCATACGCTTTATAAACTTGGGCCATTCCATAAAAGTGATTCTGGACCCTAATGGCATTTTTGACCATTTCCGATTTGTCTAATACATGAGAAATCTTAATTGTATCATCAATATCAGATACAAATAAGGTCTTAGCATGACTGAAAATACTGAATACTATGAACAGACAAACAATTTGAGATTTCATTTTTAGGTCTCCAAAAAATCCAATTACCTATCCCAGAGCCGATACTATATAAAATTAATGCAATCCCCATGTCCGCAAGGAGGGGGGCTCAAGTGATTCACGTTTATCTTTAAGGGACCCCGGCTGTCGACAAAATAGACGGAGGTTATGAAGAATGGCTCTATGGGTTTGGTCTAGAGTTGATCTACGTCTTTAACTTTTTATATTCCTCTATGAAAATTTCCATCTTTTCAGATGCATTTTCTTTTTTTGCCCATTTCTTTATTTTTTCTAGGCTGACTGGATGTTTTTCGCACACCCATAGGGCGTGGATTAGGCTTCTGCGATCGTCCCAATGAAACCAAGCGGCTAGTCGGTCCATCACGCATTGAGTGGGGGAGTACATTAATATGGTCGTGTTTTCTATTTTCATTTTCCCTTCGGGCTTGATCGGGATCTGATTACCGATGGCTACGGGGCCCGACGGGAATTCTACATAGAGTTTAGAGCTGGGATGGATGAAATATCGTCCGTCTTTGATGAATCCAATTTCCGATAGGGCATTGCCTATGGCTTCATGAGAGTAGGGTGAAATGAAATCCAAATCGTGGGAGGCATGTTTTTCTTCTGTGTAAATCGAAACGCAGGCGCCGCCAACTAGTACGCAAGAGATTGCGTGTTTTTCAAGTTGTGCGACGACCACGGCTGCGAACTCTTTGCGGCTTGTGGACTTGGTAATTTTCATAAAGCTTTATTTTTCTTTCGTGGCTTCATTCGTTTCATAAAATACTTTTCTTGTTGGTCAAGTGGAACAGCGGACAGTGCTTTTTGCAAAAGGGTGTTAAGCTCTTTAGAAAGTATCCAAGATTTATTCAGGCTATAAATCCGTGTTCTACCTTTATCCTGCCCTTGCAGGATATCCGACTGTTCAAGCTTGGTTAGGGTTCGCGCCACTTGCGTTTTGCTTATCTTGAACGTGTTCGCAATTTCTAATGCGTAACTCTCGCCGATGGCGGCGATCAAAAGTAGACTCTTTTCGGTTGTTTGGCTTCCAAATAATTCAGCTAACATCTTGATACTCCTAATATAGGGTATTATCGCCCTATATTAGGGATAACTCAAGTCTAGATATTAACCCTATTTTAGGTCTATATAGTCCTAAAATAGGGTTAATGAAATATATACCCACAATCAGAAAGTGAATCTTTATTGACGGCAGTAGTAGGTGGGCACTACGGTGAGTTTTTTTAAAGGAACACAAATGACCCCAGGCTTGATTGAACTCATTCGACCATTAACCATGGAGCAATTTTTCGAAAAATATGGAAAAAATGAACCCTTGGTCGTGCATCATCCGCACGAATCTCTTAGTTCGCTACGCAGCTTAGACTGTGTGTCTTCTTTAGAAAACTTGTTAAACATGTGGCCGCATTCTATTCAAGCACACCTGCCTGACTTGCGAGATGAATCCAGTTCGATCGATGCTTCAGTGAAGGATGCTAAAAAATTATTTCAGAATGGGATGGGTTTGCTATTTAATGACGTTCAGCGAATTTCACCGCTCTTGCAAACCTGGCTTGAAAAAATTCGCAAAGATTTAGGCATCTCGGCGCAAACGTATTCGCGCTGTTTAATTTACGCGACTCCGGATGGCAAGGGAACGGCCCCGCACTTTGATCAGAATATTAATTTTGTTTTACAAATTAGCGGTACTAAAATTTGGAAGCTGGCCCCGAATGAACACTTAGCTAATCCTTTGACCCGCCATACAATGGGCACCCAACCCGACGATGAAATGGCCGGATATATGGAGCAAGACTTTCCCGTGTCGATGCCCCAGTCCGCAACGACGATCGAGCTACGACCAGGCTCAATGCTTTTTGTGCCACGGGGATATTGGCATTCAACCGAAGCACGCGGTGAAGCGCTGGCATTGAACTTTACGTTCACAGCCCCAACATGGATTGACTTATTTACCGCGGCCTTGCGAAGTCGCTTAGCTCAGTCTTCGGAATGGCGAGAAACAGCAAACGGGCTGACGGATCCAAATAGTCGTGTCCAAGCCGAAGACTACTTAGATGAATTACTAGCAGGCCTGGCGCACGATATTCCTGATTGGAAAAGCTGCGATATTTTGAACGCCACCGAATTTGAAATTGAGTAGCGCTCGGGACATGACAGAGGTCAATTTTTCCAAGGTACATAATTATTTAGTTTAAATCGGTCCGATCTTTCTCTGTGATTGGATAAATAGCAAACGCACCGCCATCTTCAAATTTCTTGAAAAAATCTAAGACTTTGGGAGAGCTTTCCACTACGGTTCGGGATTCTTCACAAGAAAAATACATTGCAAAACCCTCAGCAAATGCTTCAGCCGGGTTTTTAGTGCAGTAGTCCCCGCAATAGAATTGAAGCTCTGTCATGAAGGATTTTTCTGTATTCATTAATTCTAACCATTCGTTGTCTGTTGAAAATATCGAGGGGTGAGTACTGGTCCCTTCAAAATCTAAAGTATGCGCGCGTTCGTGCAGAACAAGATTTGCAGAGCCGTGGCCACTATACAGTCGATTTGCCACTATTCTAGTGGGGTTTCCACCGGAACCAGGGACCGTAGACCAAGAACGACCATCAGGAGTAGATTCTCCTCCGTCAAATGTTGGATCTTCAGCGACTCCTTTTCCTTGCAAAACTCTGAATCCAATTCCAAGTTTAACTAAATAGCTATTAATATTAGAAGGAAATCGCTTTAGCTCAAATGCAAACTGAATCAAGTATTCGATAGAAATAGAATTCAACTGCTCTATCTTATTTTCTGCCAAATAGCGCTCAAGAGCTTCTTTATTTTCAAATCCGGCGCTTTTAAGATTAGTTGGAGCTTTCTTGCACAAACCATTTGGAGAATTCGGATTCTCTGGAATCGAACCTCGAGTTTCGTTTGAGCTAGAACAGCCTGATAAAATTATTCCAAATATGAAAAGCAAAAAGAAAAATTTCAAAAAATTACCCCAAGTAGTTTAACAAAAGCTTCAGGTAACCCATATCTTTGGAGTTCACAAACTGCAAATGTCTAATTTTTGCACATGTAAATATCACTAGGTGATCGACATCAAAACAAATTTTTGAACTTTAAGAAACATTGTTGCGAGAATAGACTTACTTCGGAGGTTTTATTCCCGGTTTTCCTCCGTGTTTTATGAATATTTCTCGAAGGTTACCAAAGACGGCAGCGTCTACAGGGGTGTCGTGTTCGAAGTCTTCTTGATTAATATCGGCGCCGTGTTTGATTAAGCTTTCTACGCACGCTTCTGTATAGCAATAGAAAATGGCTGAACGACCTGAATTATTTCTAAAATTTGGATCGGCTTTGTATTCAACAAGTAAGTCTATAAGGTCTGTATTGATCGTTGCTAATTGCAATGGTGTTGCATCGCCTGAAAACAAATGTGGGTCGGCTCCTAGATCTAGCAATATTTCGACTGTATCGTAGGTGCTATTAATGTCTCGTCGTAACATATAGCCATTGTATATCGCGGTACCTAAAGGCGAGTCGACAGATCGGCTACCCACGGAATTATAGTTTAGAAAAGCGCCATTTTTTACAAGGACCTCAATTGCGTCTATATTTCCTAATATTGAGGCAATATAGATCGCATAGTCGACTTGAATATTGACGAAATGGATATAGGCACCAGCATCAATCAATAACTGAATGGCTTTTGCATTGCCGACCATAGCCGCGTAGCCAAGTGGGGATAGTTTTGTTCCCCAGCGAGTACCTTGAACACGATCGTGAGTTTCCATAGTAGAGTTTAGTTTAACTTGTGAAGCTAGCCATTGCACACAGACTAAATTGCCATCTTTAATGGACTTCATTAATTGGTCCTCTAATGATGTAGTCTGATTTTGTGTTGCGCATACGGTTTGAGGATTTGGTTTAATAACTAGTCTTTTTTCATTTTGAATTTCTAAAAAACCAGTAATCTGTTTGGAAAGGAAATACTGAGATTCTTCGTCGGCATTGGTTTCAATGTTGGCAAGCCCTGCAAATTCGTGATGCACCAAAACATATTGATCTGCGGCAACTGTTTCCATGAAGCGTTTTAGATTGCAGGTAATTTTTGGGTTTCCCTGTTCATCGGTAAAATTAATGCAAGTCTTTTCTACAGAACCGATTTTAACTTTGTCTTCGATGCAATTAACTCGCGCCAAAGAAATCATTTTGGTCATTTCTAAGTTGTACGTGTCCAAAACCAAATTCGCAGGTAATTGCAGTTCTGACGATCCGTCTTTATTGATCCAGCTTTGTAAATCGTCACGGATTGAGTTAAAGCGTAGTTCGCATAAGTCGCCACCATTTCCGACGTGGTTTCCACCGGCGAATGTTTGGATTGATGAAATAATAAGAAGTAAAACTAGAAAAGCCATTTTCATTTTTTAGACTCCGGTCTTGTAAGAGGGAAGAATTGGACATTTAAAGAATAAACATGTTTTGCGCCTTGAGCTGTGCAAATTTTGTCTACTCTTTTTTTAAATTTTCGAATTTCATCTTTAACTTGTTTCATGTTTTCTGGATTGAAAGCTAAAGAAAGACTGCTGATATCGCGCTCATCAACTGTGTGTTTTTCTAACGATGAGATAGCCAGTTCCATTTTTTCGCGATTATGCTTGCGGATAGCTGAAGATGGAATATCAGTTCCCGTATCTAGAGATTTTTGAGAGAGACGGAAGAATCCTTTTTCTTTTTTGACAAATCCGAGTGTAAGTAAACGTTTCATTGCCTGATTAGATTCATCTGATGAAACTTCCAAATATTTAGAAATTTCACTGCTGTTCTTAATGTTTTGGAATTCTATAAGATTTAGTATGGCAAAGTGATGCCATTCCGCGATTAAAGAAAATTGATCCAGGTTGAGTTGTGTGGCCCCTTGGATTGGTCCTGATACAAGGTTGTCTTGCAGAAGTGTATTTTCCGGCAAATAAAGAGCTTTAGAAACTTTCCTTAAATTTATGGTCGATAGTTTTCGTTTTTTAGAAAGGAATTGAGAAAGGGCAGTGCGGCTGACACCAAGATCACGCGCGAACGCGTTTTGAGAATACAGAGGATTCAGAGAGCAGCGTTTTTGAAATGTCGATTTTAGAATGAATCGTAAATCTTCCATGAACTTCTTTTATGGTTCAGAGAAAACGATGTCAATTGCAGGTCGAAACAAACTGTTTCGCCTCAAAGTCGAAACAGTTTGTTTCGACCCTCGCCTCGGCGCAACAATTTTTATTTGTACTTTTTCAAGAACCTTATTAGGTATAGTAGCCCACTTGACTCCATTTCTTATATGGGTCTAAGGTTTCGAGCAAACTTGAGATAAAATGAAATCCTGTGCACATTGCGGTCCGCAGGCCGGTACGGGTTTTCCCGACTTAACATATTCTTGTATCAAAAGTATTTTCCCAGCCTGAGTATAGCAATTGGGTTTCACTTTCATCTCGCAAACCTGAGATAAAATGAAATCCTGTGCGCATTGTGGTCCGCAGGCAGGTACTAGGCCAACCTTTATATATTCAGATACAAGCTGATCTCGACCGGCAGATGTTGCACAGCTCGATAAGTCTGACGCCGCCACATAAAGGCTTGCCATAAGTAGCGACACGATTAAAATGATTTTCGTAAACATGGGGTCTCCTAGTCCTGGTTTTGCCAGGTGATAAAATGATTTTTTTCATTTTATCCGAATAGAAGACTTTTATAAATCTTTAGCCACATTGCTTAGGTTAAGTGTTTACCACGAGGTTAACACCCTTAATTTGAGCACTCAGAGCTGACTACGCCTGTGCCACTTGAATTTATAACAGAAGCATTTTCCGGGGTATAAGTAACCAGTGGATCGGCTTTAGCTTCCAGCTGCATTTCGTAAATCTTTGGCATTCCTGAAAAGTTTCCGCAGATGTCGACGTTCGCCTTTGACTCTGAAACAGAACCGGCGTTTTCAGCGACTAGGCCACCAAACGGGATGTAAGGCGCTGACAATCCTACGCTCGGCAAACCCTTTTCAAATTTCCCTATTTCTATTTTTCCAGAGGATGACGATTTAATTATAGAACCGCTCTTAGTGTTTACACCAACGAGTCCGCCTACGCCTATTACTGATCTTGATTTGATATAGAGCTGTGCGCTGCTATTTTGAATCACGCCTTGATTGTTGCCAACCAGGCCGCCAACAGTGCCTTCACCTTGAATTCGTGTTTTGACTGACGAATCTAAGATAATTCCCATGTTATTTCCGACGAGTCCACCCATCGATGTCATCGCATTTGAGATGCGAGGATTAGAGATTTCAACATCAGCCACTGCGTTTTTAATTGTCCCGTAATTATAAGAAACAAGACCGGCCAACACGTTGACCTCCACATCCCAAGTCGTTTTCCTAATTTCGGCCGTTTTGATTTTACCACTGACTTTAACATTCGAGATGCGTCCGCTATTTTGCACGACCAGCAATGCCTGGGAAACAAAGTCAGCGTTTTCTAATTGGAAGTTTACTATAGAGCAACGTGTACACACGTAACTAAATAGTGCCGTCATATGGGATGACTGTTGAAGAGCCGTGATGCGTCCGGTTTTAGCTGAAACCACTGTCGCAGTCGGTGCGGTCATTTCGTCTCTTTGACCCATGTATAGGTTAGATATTGTGTAACCATTGCCATCAAAAACACCATTTAATACACGGGATTTGAAACCGCGTCCTTCGCTCCAAGTGCGCGAGGACGAGCAGTCTAAGTCTTTTGTTAAAACCCATCGCTTTTCCGGAAACTCCCATGGTTCAAACTGGTCAGTTACCTTAACCTCTTTTGGGTCTAAGCCAATGTTTTGTAAATCCTCGCATGATTTAACTTCCACTTTTTCAAGGCCGTTGTCGATAGGATCTAGCTTTTCAATTTCTTCTAAAAGCTGATTCGTTATCTTATAATCTGTTTGGCCATTTGTATTTTCGTAGATACCCATCAATCCCAAGTATTCGTGCAATACTAGTCGCTTGATAGCCATCGATTGGGATGTGTAGCATTGGAATCGTTTGCGACTTACTTTTATTTTTACGGCCTCCTTAAAATTAATGGCATCTCGTTCTGACTGAAGATTTTTTTCTAAAAGTACCGATTCGCATGTCATTGCCGAATCTGTTTTTAAATCAGATGGATTGTCTTGATCAGGTAACTCGGTTCCCAATATTAATGGGTAGTCTTTGAATTCTATTTTTGCTTTTTTTATTAATTCTGGAACTTGAGTGCGTATTTTAATAAGCGTGGTCGAATCCAAACGACTGACCACCAAGCGACGTAGATTTTTCTCTAGTTCTTGTGAGACGTAACTCCACTCGGCTTCCAAACCGTTACCGCCACCGCCGATATTCGTGCTGCCGCCAAAGGATTTAGAAGCATCACCGACAACAGGAGCCGGGTTTGTTTCCACAGGGGTTCCTGGAGAAGGGGATGATTGTGGCTGACACCCTAAAATAAAGTACACAATTAAAGATAAACTGATACGTCGTAAAGTGGTCATTATTTCCTCTCGCGTTTCGTTAGAGGAAATAGTTGGATGTTCATTTGATAGACATCATTGCATTGCCCTTCTGTTAAGAAGTCGGCCATCTGGTTCTTAAAATCATTGATCAATTTCTTGGCTTCTTCGACTTTTCGAGGATCGATGGCAAAGGTGATACTTGAGATATCTCGACGAATAAAATCGGCGGAATCTTGGGAGTTAAGATGATCCTTTGCTTTTTCAATCATTTGCTGGTGAAAGTTGCGAATGGTGCTGGTAGGCGCACTGGTGGGAATGGCCACATGTTTGTTCGTCTTTTTTAAAACGCCTTTTTCTTTTTTAAGTAATCCTAAACGTAACAATCTGTCGGTAGCATCTTTCACAACTAAAGTTGAAATTTGTAGTCGGTCAGCGATCCAGGTTATATCGGATTGAAAATCGTCACACGTAGTGAGGTCTAAAATGGCAACATTATACCAATTGCTGAAGAACTTAAATTGATCGACTTCCATCTCATAAATATCATTGCGTGCGCGGCGATTAAATAAAAGATTTTCAAGGTCTTCTGACGACTGGGAATCGTTAGGCAGACTAGATAGCGCTACAGCACGTAAAAACTGGCTACTTTGCCTATCTGACATATCTAAAGCCAGCGCCACGTTTTTAGCGCGGTCTAAGGAGAGTTTCTTCTTGCCGGCCAGAAGCATACTTACAAAGGCCGGGCTAACGCCAATGTCTCTGGCAAACGCGCGCGAAGAATAACGAGGATTCTTTTGCATTTTATCGGTTAGGCAACTACGAAGGAATTCAGACACTTGATCTTTAGGCGATATCGGTAATGCACTCATATCCCTGTTCTATGCAAGCCTGATACAACGTTTTAACCTATAGGTTAACACCGGGTTAACCTTTTTTAGACAGCCGCCGAAAATTGTTATTATAGACAGGGTGGCGGGCTCGGACCGACCCATCTCCTTTACTTCTGAATTTTGACTGTAAACAAATACTTCCAGTTTTTACCGGTTAAGTAGATTTCGTCATTAGCGGGATTGAACGCGATTCCATTCATTGCGAACTCGGAGTTCCACCCTAAAAATTCGCGTTCATCGTCTGGAAGTTGAGACATTATTTCAGAGGCATCCATAATACCGTCAACACAGCCTGTGCTTGGGTTAATGCGTACTATGTTTTTAGTTAGAAACACGTTACCAAATATTTTTCCTTTGATCCACTCGAGTTCGTTCACTTCGTGAATGGACTCTCCATTCATCCGAATCGTAAGTTCTTTTACAACAGACAAATTAGACGGATTTAAAAATCTAAGTTTATCTGATCCGTCTGTTAAAATTAAGTGGTTTCCATCATTGGTTAAACCCCAACCCTCGTAGGGTAAATTCAAAGTCTGTTTCCAGGATCCATCGATGTTAAAAACAAACATTCGGCGATCTTTCCATGTGGCTTGGAAAATTTTGTGGGATAAAACCGTGAGTCCTTCACCAAAAGTCCCTTTTTGCACTTTTTCCGAAAGCACCGTTTGACTGCCATCCGGTAGAAGAAGATTTAGCTGTGTATGTTGTTTATCGTGAGCACCCGTAGATTCTAGAATGGCCCCTTGATAAAATTCTAAACCTTGAGTGAAATTTCGACCTCGTCTTTCCATTTTACTTAATATTTGAAATTTAATTTTTTCAGGAGTTGGGCACGATACGAGTTCCGTTTTTTTCGACGCAATGTTTTTACAATCGAAAATTTTATTTAACTGGTCGGTTGGCATTTTGGATTTGAGGTCGTCGTACATTGTGGATATACGAACAAAACCGGATTGCTCAGAAAAAGATCCTTGGTTGTATTTCTTTTCAATGGCAAAACTGTTTATTCCCACAATATTTCCTTGTGCATCGGTCAGAGGCCCTCCGCTCATGCCGGAAGATACTCGTGCATCGCTGTAAACAATTGAAGGAGTTTTTAGGTCGCCGTAAGGTTCAGGTTTAGCCATAAGGTAAGGAGCGGCCATCTTTACGGATGTGATTTTATCATAAGCTCGGCCTTGCGCTGAAACTAATACTCGTTCACGCTTTTCGTTTTTTCTATCATACAGACGAGTAAAACCATTGGTCCAAACTGATTCTTCCTCTACAAGAGGTGTGGTTCGAATGGGCGAGCAGGTAACGGGGGCTTGTTTACTCAAATCATATTTTAAAATAACAAATTCATTTACAATTTCTTCTGAACGGGCAAATTGTTCCTGAGTGATATTCCATTTGTCGTTGTGCATCTGGAAAGGCCGTTTATATAAAGAACCGGGGCCAGCAGCGATAAGGCGTGGAGTCGTATCCCAAACACCATCAATAAATAAGCTTAGACCGTTGGCTGATTCTGGAGCCGGTTTTAATGGAATCGATTGGAAGTTAGTTATTTTAATTCCGGTAAAACCAATTTGCGCCGCCGAGGGAGTGGACTCAGGCTCTGATACGGCTGTGGCTATACCATTTTTAAGAAGTTCTGGATGAAGACAATGCATAGCCGTTAAAAAATAGCCATCATTGGAAAGCCAAGTACCCGAACAACCCCGACCTAATTTCACAATTGAGTCTTGCAATCGAGAAACATTTGCGGGCAAAGACGACGCTGCCATTTTTTCCAAGCGCTCTGGAAATGGAGCCGATGGATAAAAGGGAAGTGTCGCTACGGACTTGAACGTGCCCGAAATGAACGACATCGTCGCGCAGTCGGCTGTGAACTTAATTTCTCCTGATTCGAGGTTGTTTATATACCAATACTTACGTTCTGGGCTATACGCTAATGTGCACGAAGCTTCTTTGTAATTATAAGGCTTAATTCCGGTTCGAGAGATACACGTCGAATCTTTGTGAATTTCGAATGAATGGTAATTCGGAGCATTTAAGAAAATGCCTTCACAGCCCAGCTCCGTTGGTTGTTGAGCCAGTCCCAAAGCGCCGATCAGAAGAACGAAAGTTAAGGTAAAACGAGCGTGTTGCATTCAACAGTATTCCTAAGCAAGGTCGGAACCAGGAGCTAGTGAAAAGTAGACGGTTTCCGCAAACTTATCTGTCTAAAAGGCAGTCGGTGTAAACAGATCATACAAATAAATTTGCGGCATCCGCTCTAAGGCGCCAGTTTAGCGCAAAAGGTATTAGAACTTCCATCACCACGAAACGCAGTAAGAAGTGCCGTGGTTCCTTCATTGCAAAAAGAAGTAGCTCCATTCATTTTACTGGCCACTACGCGGGACGAGTTTGAGAAGACCTCTTTAGGTGGATTTAAATCCAAGCGAAAATAAGAAAATTCTTGAGGCGTGCGAACATACACCGTCGCTTTTCCGTCAGTGAATCGGGCCGGGAATAGGTCTTCGCCTTCGATACTTAAATCCGCGATCAAGGCCGTCATCGCATCACTTTTTTCCACTATATCTGGAATCGTGATAGCGATTTTTTTTGTTTTCAGAGTTTTAAGTTGGTTGTTGTAACCAACTATATAATTTCCGCTGAGTGTAGACGTAGAGGCCCATAGGCAAACAGGTAAAAAAGAGCAAAGC
>CAZCHT010000044.1:0-29783 GCA_964498705.1 uncultured Bdellovibrio sp.
AACCGTAAAAAATGGCGGTTATTTTATTTACAATTCTGACTTAGGAATCAAACCAGAATTAACTCCAGACCTCCAAGAAGTGCATTTGATTCCGATTTCTTTCAAACCTCTTGTCGATAAATCGACAGACTCAATCAAAATTAAAAAACTTGTGATCAACATGGTTTACGTGGGTGTGATCGCACAATTATTAGGGATCGATGTTCCCATTCTTAACGAAACTATTGCCGACCAATTCGAAGGCAAAGAATCTGTTATCGAAGTCAATCGTAAAGCCTCTGAAAATGGCTTTGCTTATGCACAAGAAAACATCACGTTGCCATTCCTGTTCAAAGCGGAAAAATCAGATCGCAATAAAAATAGAATTATGATGGATGGCAACGCCGCCGGTGCCTTGGGCTGGTTATTTGGTGGTTGCACGTTCACAGCTTGGTACCCGATTACTCCGTCTAGCTCGATTGTTGAAAACTATATCAAGTTTGCAAACAAGTATCGCAAAGACGAAAATGGAAAAAATAAATTCGCCGTCGTTCAGGCCGAAGATGAACTGTCTGCTATGTGTATGGTGATTGGTGCTGGCTGGTCGGGTGCTCGCAGTATCACAGCGACATCTGGTCCCGGTTTAAGTTTAATGGCTGAATCAGCTGGATTTTCTTATTTCACGGAAATTCCGGCGGTTATTTGGAACGTTCAACGCATGGGTCCTTCTACGGGTATGCCAACACGTACAGCGCAAGGCGATGTATTGTCTTCGGTTTTCCTTTCCCACGGTGACACAAAACATCCGTGTTTAATTCCTGGAACGATCAAAGAATGTTTTGATTTCGGTCAGACTGCATTTGACGTCGCAGAACGTTTTCAACAATTAGTAATCGTATTAAGTGACTTAGATTTAGGTATGAATCTTTGGATGGAAGATAAATGGGATTACCCAGAAAAACCATACGATCGCGGCAAAGTTTTAACAGCGGCCGATTTAGAAAAAGTCACTCAGTATGAACGTTACGCTGATGTTGATGGTGATGGCATCGCCTACCGCACACTTCCAGGCACACAAAGCGATAAAGCCGCGTTCTTCACTCGTGGCAGCGGTCATAACCGTCGCGCAGCGTACACAGAGAAAAGCGATGAGTATCTTTACATCTTAGATCGTTTGGCTAAAAAATGGCAAACGGCTAAAAACTATGTACCAGGTCCTGTGTTCTGTGATTCAAAAAACTTAAAATCAGCGGAACTAACGGCAGGCCCTGACGTGAAATCAGTTTGCAAAAACAAATATGGAATCATCGCCTACGGTTCAAGCGACATTTCGGTGAAAGAAGCGATGTATTTATTTGATAAACAAAATTTAGATTTCGATTACTGCCGTGTTCGCGCAGTTCCTTTCAACGATTCTGTTCAACAATTTATTAAATCTCACGAACGCGTTTTCGTCGTTGATCAAAATCGCGATGGACAAATGTTCGAATTATTGAAAATGGAAATGCCAGATACGGCTCTTCATTTAAGTTCAGTAAAACACTACGACGGAACACCGATCACTGCGGACACTATCGTTAAACATATCAAAACATTGCTAGGAGACGCCACATGAGTACCGAAGCAACGCCAGTTCCTAAAACTACCAACAAAGCGGGCTTAGAGAAAAAAGACTATGCGGGCGGACCGTCGACGTTATGTACCGGTTGCGGTCATGATTCTATTTCTGCTCATATTATGTCAGCGACGTTCTTGAATGGCACCCATCCTCATGACATTGCAAAGATGTCGGGCATCGGTTGCAGTTCAAAAACGCCAGCGTATTATATTTCAAAATCATTCGGTTTCAATTCTATGCATGGCCGTATGGCACCCATTTCAACAGGTGCAAAAGTTGTAAATGGACATATGAAATTAATCGGAATGAGTGGCGATGGCGACACAGCCAGTATCGGCTTGGGCGGATTTGCTCATTTACTTCGTCGTAACGTCGAGATGTGCTATCTAGTCGCAAACAACGGCGTATATGGATTAACAAAAGGTCAATTCAGTGCGACCGCAGACAAAGGTGCCAAACAAAAAAATGGCGCCTATAATCCGTTTGATACCATCGACATTTGCTCGTTAGCTTTAGATTTGGGTTGTACGTTTGTAGCCCGTTCATTCTCGGGTGATGCGAAACAGTTAGTTCCCCTATTGCAAGCGGCCATGAAACACAAAGGCACCGCAGTGATTGATATCATTTCTCCATGTATCACATTCAACAATCATGACGGTTCTACAAAAAGCTACACGTATGTTCGTGAACATGATGTTAGCTTGCAAGAACTTGGCATTATTCAACCGATGGATGAAATCAAAGTCGACTACGCCGAAGGTGAACGACAAAATGTTCTATTACCCGACGGATCAACTTTGACGTTGAAAAAGCTTGGCAAACAAGAACTAGACATTACGGATCGCTATGCAGCGATGCGATTGCTGAACGAAAGCAAGCAAACAAATGAAATCCTAACGGGCTTGTTCTACATAAATGAAAAATCTGAATCGCTGAACGATACACTGAATTTGGTGGACGGCTCACTTGCCTTCTTGAATGAAAAAGAACTTCGCCCTTCACGTTCGCAATGGAACGAAATTCTAGCCGACTTCGTATAATAATATCTAAAATCCCTTTGCATCACTGTACATTAGGGGTGTCATTGAAATTAACCTCACACGTTCATTTCGATGACACTCTTTCTGTGTAGATTCTTACGGTCTCGGCCCAACCAAGTTATCCCCAGACAAAACTCCGGCTCAGACCGGTACAAAATCTCGAATCGAGACGCGGTCGCGAAATTGTATAGGTATAGTCTAGACACGCGGTTTTAGGGGTCATGTTTTGATCTGATATGGACTTGAAAACATGAGGTATTTTACCGAAACGTACTGTAGCGGGAAAATTGGGGAATTAATGAAATTCGTTGGATTGTTGGCACTTCTTTTTACACTTCAGGTTGCGGCCGATTCAGTTCAGTTAACTGAACAAAAACTATATCGCCGTTGCTATATGCAGTTGGTACAATCACCTATTCCTTTAAAAGACCCGGTACTTGTGCAAATCAAAGCTGGCCAAGCCAAAGCTATCGATGCCTGCATGAATCTTTTAAATGAAGCTAACTTAGATGGCCAAGGATTAATTAAGAATTCCGGCAACGCACTTGGCTCTGTTCAACAAAAAGTTTTAAGAACCTTTTTTGAATTTCACAATACATGGTTTAGCGCTAACTCGATTACGCAAGTTCAAGACTACAACGAAGAATTAAATCGCGGCAGCACAGACGTGTACGATGCTCACGAGCAATCTTACTTTTTAACTCGCGCACTTTTCTCAAACAGTAAATTTTCAGATGTACTAAAAGGTACCGAACGTTTGAAAGCCGTTCGTATCGAAGACTCGGTTCGCGTGCGCGCTGTTATCGGTCGCGATTTCGCTACCAGAGCCCCTTCCCGCACGGTCCTTGGTGAAAATGGATTCTGGGATTTAAATACAGTCTTGTTTCAATCAATGGATGGGACTCATACAGGAAATGGCGATGTACGCCCAGCCGCAGACTTTGTCAGAGCTCCATTGGTTGCTGTCGGCAGCTTGGTCGGAATTCAGACTAATATGGATCCGTTTATGGTTCGAAACCTAAGCATGGAGCCGTTAGGAAATTTCCGCCCCGGCAGCTCCGAGCCATCGCTAGAATACAGCTATGGTTTTTTCCGTAATCACGGCGGCGGTATCATTGGTTTACCATCGTACTTCTTGATGAACTATGGCCATGGTCGTGGTTTAAAATTCAACGGCACAACGAAACTACCGCGCCGCTGGGTTAAATCTGTGATGGAAACATTTATGTGCGCAACCCTGCCCACATTACGTGAAGGCGATATCCAAAACCTAGTCGTTCCAACCTCAAACACCCCATTTCGTAAATCATCTAGCTGCGTGCAATGTCATGCAACGATGGACCAAGCCGCCTACGTCGCTCGTAATTTAACAACGGGTTCATCTGCCTTTTTCGTTATCGATAGCGGTAGCAATCCAGAACATACACTTTCCAAAATTCCACTTATGCTGGCACAATACCGCCAAGAAAAAGAGTCTACGTCAGAATGGATTCATATTGATGATCCTGAATTTCATATCAAAAAATCTACTGGCAAATTCCTTACACGCCTTTTCAATGGTGAACTTTTAGATCGAAACATTAGTTCGATTGATGATTTAGGAAATGTGATTACGCAGACACAAGATTTCTATACATGTGCAGCTAAACGTTATTTTGAGTTCTTAACGGGAATTCAGGTTCCATTGTACGATAAGAAAGATCCACGCTATGCGGATATGAATCGCACACTGACACCTGAGCATATTAAAAATCGTGAATTTGTTGAAAGTTTGGGGTCAGACCTTCAGCAAGATCAATCGCTAAAAAACTTAGTCAGAAAGATCATGGTTTCTGACTATTATAAAAGCCAAGAATTTTAAAAAGAATTTTTGAACGAGTTCTAAGTGTCAGAGATTTTAGGTAGTTTGGGGGAAATTTGAAGCGCCGACAGTTTATACAAAATTCATCTTTTGCTTTGTCGCCATTGTTCATGGAATCGTTCCTTGCAACGATTGCCAATGATTTCTGCACTCGCGCAAATGCCGAAGCGCTCTCTCAATCAACAGCGCGCAACTATATCAACGTGTTGATGCCAGGTGCGCCAATGCGCTACATGTTTGACCACTGGTTAAAAACAGGCGCTAGCGATGGTGAACTTCAGTACAATCCTATGACGGGCAACTCATATTCATATAGCGGCAATTCAATTTCTGGCGTCACGATGAAATACCACACCTACAACAATATGATGGTGCCTCACTTATTCAGCCAAAACGTCCAGCTATCTAGCGGTTCAACAAGTATTTCAACGTTACTAGATAACATGCTTGTTATGCGCGGTTACGGCACGGGTGCCGACGGCCATACTGCCAATGCAGTAAAACAAATTGCACCTTTAGGTGGTGTTCCTAGCTTAACCGGCTTAGTGGCCGACAACTCATCAAAAATTTTTGAGGCCGTTCAGTCTCCTGGCCGTGGTTCTTACACTTCGTTTGTTTCACAAAAGGGAAAAGCAGTAAATATATTACCTATCAATGATCCTCTTAAAACCTTGCTTGTTGGTTTCGGTAAACCAGCGTCGATGGAAGGACGTTCATTAAAAGAAAGAAACGCCGACGCTTTTGATAAAGCTAAACGTTCACTGGCTTCAAAAGGTGGCGCTAGTTCAAATGCTTCTAAAATTTTGAACTCAAGTTTATCTAACGCCGAAACCTTAATGAAAAAAGGCATCGGAAATTTAGATGCCTACATGCAAGAAGCTCTACCTCGCTATCAACGAATCGTTGGTGATGCTGTTCGCACAATCAATATCGATTCCATCAGCACAATGCCGATCGTAGCCAGCGCCGATCAAATATTGAACGATGCCGGTGGCAATCGCTTCAACTGGAGTATGCAATCTGGAGACGTTTATCTATTTGGTCCTGACTATGACATGCGAAACTCTTTAGCCAATGCGTTCATCAACGTTTACGCTGAAGGTTTAGCCATGGCCGAATACGTAGTTAATGAAAACTTGGCCCAATCTGTCGAGATCATGGCGGGTTCTTTAGTTAACTTCTTTGTACCCAGAGTGGAATCAGCCAGCGGTTTTAAAACACCGGTGGCTGCGGCTAACTTGGAATTAATCCTAGATATGCATGGCACGGGTTCACACACGAATGTGTTTGCGTTCAACGCTTACTATCGCGGAATTACAGCGGGAATTTTGGAATTAATTTCTAAACTGAAAGCAAAAAGTACGTTTGCGAATACTTTGATCCAATTTCAAAGTGATTTCGGCCGTATCACTCGTACAAACAATACAGGTTCAGACCATGGATTTAATCAAATGGTCACAAGCGCCATCAGCGGCGGGTTTACTGGTGGACCGTATGTTGTCGGCAATGTTTCACGCACTGGCGTGAACGGAGACTATGCGGGAACCCAGGGTCTAGGCGCATCGATTAAGGATTACAATCAAAAAGGTCGTCCGACACCAATGGCTCCTGCTGCGACTGTGGCGGAACTACTTTCTGTTGATCATAATCCGTATGCCAACACGGCGGCGCCGTTAGTTAAAATTAAAAATGGCAAATTAGAATATGAATTTGGAAAAGGAGCTATCGTTGAAACAGCTGAATAAGCTCTCTCCTTACTTAAAATATTTTGGTCTGACGATGCTTGCTGTTGTCAGTCCGTTATTTTTATTCCAAAACTGTTCTCAATTTTCTGATCCTAATTCTGATTCATCAAGTTCGTACGGAGTTAAATCGGCGTCAACACCTGATGCTAATCACGTTCCTGAAGCCGAGTTGGCAGCGCCAACAAAACAGCTTCGCATTGCTAATCGTCGATATATGCTGGACATATTTACTGACGTTTTTACCGCCAGCAATGGGACGAAAGCGCCAAGCCTAGACCAAATGACATTCAATTGGGCTGAAAAGCGGGGCGCTCAATTAGGTGGTGGCTGTGATGTTAATGACAGCTTGTCTTTAATCGATTGCGGAAGAGATGCCAACGGAGCTAATTTGGCGATCCACAATGATTCCAATGCAGTTCGTGAGTCGTTTAAAATTCAAATGTGTGAAGAATTACTTGGAACAACAACTGGATTGCAAATCGCTTTGTCGAAAGCCAACTTGGATATCAATGCTCTGCCCGACGCTACGGTTGAAAATACGAAGCCAGCTTACGAACTGTTTTATAGAACAAATGAAGTTCCGACTTACTTTTCTCAAGTATTATCGCAGCTGCAAATTGATTTAAAAGCTCGCGGTGAATCACAAAAAGAAGTTTGGCGCGGTATAATGCTCGTTATATGCGAGTCTCCGGAGTGGCAGTTACTATGATCAAACAATTGTGGAAAAAAACTCTGCTGAGCTTAAATAAAATTGAAGCGAAATGGACGCTGCCTCTAGTAGCGATTATGGTGGTAGTCAGTTTCCAAAACTGTGGTGGAGAGTTTCAACCATTAGATGAATTTAAATATGGTTCTGAATACGCCAAAAATATTGTAGAACAAGCTGACCTTCAGTCATATTGGGACAATATGTACGACTACGAATCTCTTATGGTCCAAAGTGAAATTTTATTTGATTCTCGTCGTGATCAACCGTCTGCAAAATTTTTTGCGGATAGCACCACATCGTTCTTTGTCGTAACCAACAGAAATTCAAGCGCATCTCTGTCAATGACGGTGGATCAGGATCAAGTTCTTAAGGTTACCGTTCAAGGAACCAAAGTCCACCTCATTCACGAAGGACCGGCTGCTAACTATTCAGAAGTTAGTTTTACAATTGATTCAAATCAACCCGTGGTTGTGAGCGCTCGTGCTGGCAAGGACCCTAAAAATATAATGTTGATGGTTAACGGAGAATATAAAACATTCACCATCAAAAATACGGGAAAACCGATAAACTTTAGTTTCTTAGAAAATAGAATCGCATTGAGTAATATCCAAGAAGCTTTGATCTTCAAACGCGCAATGGAACCGGGCGAAATCAATGTAATTTCGCGCCAAATCGCCTCGGAATATCAAATCCCTACGCGAACAAGCAGCAACATGCCTGACTATCTAGCCTGGAGTAGTGAATCGGTGTATTTCCCGCAAGTGCGAGCGATGATGAAGAACTCCTGTTTCAAATGTCACAACTCTTGGATTAGTTTATCAGAATCGGGATTTACATCGGCATCGGCGTATACTGGAAATATTCAGTTAATAAAACCAAAGAACTTAGAAGAATCGCCCATCTGGCATTCACTTAAAGGTTCTGTCGATAACAATCCGGCCGGTAAACGAGATATGCCTAAGGATCTCCCAGGCTTGTCAGCTGATCAGCTGAACCTTATGAAAACTTGGATCTTCGCGATTCCTCAATAGTTCCTGGCACGGAAATAGCACCTTAAAGATGTGTGAATTTGATTTCGATTCTATTCATACTTTATTTCACTCTAAGCAGTCAGGCGACGGTAAATTTCTGTCACGACTTCTATGCGCGCAAAACGTATGACTACAGAGCCATAATGCCCTTCTGCGAGGCCGGTTACTGTAGCACGAATGTTGTCCTTCTGGCGAACGAACTGCTGAAGCAAGGCATAACAAAAGAAGAAATTCGTTTCATTTTGATACGCCCACAAAACCGGAATGATAACGTGTATCCACTGGCTGATATTTCCAATACCGAAAGCTGGAGTTTTCACGCTGTTTTACAAGTCGGTAAATTTATTTTTGATCTAGATCATCGCAATTATGGCACGCCCATTCGTATTGATCAGTATATCCAAGAAATGTTTGGCCGTAACAATTTGGATTTTAAAACTATTGATATAATGGCATTTCCTTTCGAAAAGTACATGGAAACATTTAGCCAACACAAATCACTGGCCTATGTTTACAATTTGAATTTGGATACGGCACCTCCGATTCCACTTGCGAAATACCTTGTAGATCAAGGCTTTAAACCGACAGAAATTCAGAGTGATGTTCGCGAACCAAAGGACCATAGCTTAATTTCAAGGACCGAGTATGGCATCAGCATAAACCATGATAAATTTACTGATTTCAAAAATGGTCAGGCAATCAAATTCAATATTTTAACTCCCTCTAAGAGCGAAGAGAATTCAATCTCGGGCACACTGGAATCTTTGCATTCCCGATTCGTCCGAATCAAAAAACAAAACGGAACATTGGTCGATGTTCCGTTGATTATAGTCTATACAGATTCTATAAAGAGGATTAATTAGCTTCGTCAGGAAGAAAATCGACGCGGATGCCTTGTTCAGCGCCCGGTACAGCTGATCCGTTAAAACGAATCAAATTCTCTGTCACTAAATAACTCCACCCGTTGGTATCGTTCTTTGGAACTTCAATTCCCGCAACATAGACGCGAATCGTATCCACTTTTGGTTTACGATCTAATTTGTAATCAGTAAGAATTTGAATAATGCGAGCTTTGATCGATGAAACAGAACGATATAGATCGTTTCCGCACAATGATCCACTGATCCCGCCGGAATAGGTCACAGCTTCCATGAATTTTAATCCAGGTTCTTTGAAACCCCACTCTGAGCTGCTACAATTATCTTGTTGAGATAGGACTCCGAAAAAATTCATTGTCCAAGCCTTAGTCCCATCGGGATGGTTAGGTCTGAGTTTATCAAGCATACTCGCATAGTAATTCCAAGGCTTAGCGCTTTTGTCGTCTTCGTTAGTAAGCACAATGATACTCAAGAATGAATCATCACGAAGGAAACCTTTACCTTCCGTGGTCCGATACGATTCAGATAATACGGCTTCCATCGCAGCAAACCCTTCTTCTAGAGTCGATCCGTTTTCGCCAATGAAGATTTTCTTTTTCAATTCTTCTACGAAATTAGGTGTATCCATGGTGATGTACTTTGTAGTTCCTACAAGCTTGCCGCTTTCTGGAAAGCTGCTTAACATGGTCATTGATGTCGTAGCGATATGAATATCCATGTCAAGGTCTTGAAGAGAATCAAAAAGATAAGGTAACTGATCATGCAATTGTTTTTGAACCATATTCATCGATTGGCCATTGTCGATGACAAATAGGATGTCGAGCGTGCGATTGTATTTCACATCTTGTGCAAAATTCTGGCTGGTTTCAGCCACATTAAATTCAACACCGTTTGAGCATCCGATTAACAATAGCAGTGGTAATAACAGCCAAATCTTCACGCAACCTTCTTACGCTGAATCATTTCTTTTTCAGCAAACTCTTGAATCTTTTGTTTTATGTTTTGGCTGATGCTGGTGAATTTCACTCCGTACTTAAACTCATTAATTTTATTAATGGGATGCGAATGAAATTCCTTGCTGATAATTGTGCAAACCGCATTGAACGGGGGCACACCATCACCCGGTTGAAAATGTAGAAACAAGTTCTGACCCGGTGTAAATTGATTCGTATCAATATACACTCCGGCACCGCCAGAACTGATTTCTAAACTACGACCTTTAAATATTTGCTTGTTATTATGAACAATCAAAGAACAACCGTACGTCACCCGCACGTTACGTCGACGAAAGAATATCTCGGAAATCGTAGGATCGCCACTTTGAATGAGTTTCTTCAAATTGGTTCTAGAGAAATCTTCGATTTCAGCCAAACGTTTCCAGCTTTCCATTTCCGGCTGCCATAAGAAATCATATTCATACAGAATCTTTGCCTGTAGCATCTGAATGACTTCAGCTTTAGAAAACGGACCATAGTTATTATTATCTTTTAAAACATACCAAGCTTTCTCTTTGATAGAGTCAGCGGCCGATGAATCTAAAGTCTTTGGAGTTTTATTTAACGTAGGATCATTAATCGAATGCTTTAATACGCTTTCAGTAAATAACTTATTAAAAGCCTTATGCTCGACAATGATTACCCAGTCTTTTTTGGCTTCATCGTAAATGTAATCCATCCAGCTGATTTCTTTGGATTTGATTTTACCAATCACATCATCCTCTGAAAAAGGCCCGATCTGCTGATTATTTTTACTTACGTAATAGTTTTTAACCATATTCATCCTTTTCCTAGACTCAACTTTATTCGGGGACTAAAGCATCCAACTTTATGCCAGCTAGACCATTTTTCGGACTTTTTTTCCCGTACTTTTGTCGATTTATTAGACAGTCGACAAGAGAATTTAATTTAACTCCGCCAAGATCATGCCGATACCTTATCTATGACAAAGACGAAAAAAACCGTCGTAATTATCGATGATGAAGTGGATTTGACAGAACTGTTCAGCAGTCTGCTTGAAGACTCATATGATGTAATTGCTTTCAATCGTCCCAATGATTTCATTGCCTATCTATCTGCGCATAAAGATGTGCCTTTTGATGCACTCATTTCGGATTTCAACATGCCGCAAATGACCGGTTTGGATATGATTAAAAAGTGTTTCGAACAGGGATATCATTTTCCGTTTATCTTATTTTCTGCTTATTTGGAAAAAGAAGTTATCTTTAAAGCGCTACAAATTGGCGCCTTTAGACTGTTAGAAAAACCGTCAACTAAAGAGAAACTCGAAAAAGCGATTGAAGATATTATTATCGAGCACGATAGTTCCAAATTACGTGGCGAAATCAGATCCACAATCGATCAACTACGTGAATACTATACGTTTCTTAAAGTAATTCTAAACGATCGCGTTCCTGCTAAGGAAATGGAAGAACTGTTTCTGCAAACGGACCCTTTGGGCAATGTCAGAACAGCTTCACCTGAACAAATCCTAAATAAACTTGAAGAAAAGCTAGATTTGCTATTCTCCACTGAAGAAGATTTGGAAACCAAAAAAGAAAAGTTCTTTAAATCAGCTTAGGGCAGCTTTCCACTCGGGCGTCGGTTCGATTAATCGACGCGTCTTCATATCAAATAAACCAAACGTAACTAGTAATTCGGCGGCTTGGACGCCATCTTCCTTATACATTTTTTGCAAAATTTGACCTACGCGGCCTTCATATTTTACTAACTCGGACTTAATTGTTATCACATCACGAGTCAAAACTTCGCGCATGAATTTCAAATTCACTTCTAAAAGCACGGGCCCTTTTTGAAGCTCTAACATTTTTTTCATTCCGTAGCCTCTAGAATGAATTATATCCCAGCGAGCCAGTTCAAATAGTTCTAAATAAACTGCATTGTTTAAATGCCCTAACATATCGACTTGAGTTTCTTTAATTGTAGTTTCAAAATTTATCATATTGTTTTCCTATTTTAGAGCTTCACGAATATACGCACTGCCTTGATCTAACATCCACACGACAACAGCGATCACAAAAAATATGCAACCGACCTCTTCCCACATGGCTTGGCCTTGGTAGGCGATTAATAATTTCCCGATTCCACCACCACCGACAAATCCGACAATAGTTGCCATTCGAACATTAATATCCCAACGATAGACTGTAAACGAAACATACGGCAGAATTACCTGGGGAACGATCGCATACCAAATCGTTTGCAACTGTGATGCCCCCGTCGCCTGGATGCCTTCAATCGGACCGTCAGACACAGTTTCAACGATCTCGGAGTATTGTTTGGCTAACGAAGCAATGGAATGAACCATCAGCGCAAACATACCGGCGCTAGCGCCGATGCCAACCCATACGGAAAAAATAATGGCCCACATAAAGGCTTCAACAGATCGAATTACGTTCAAAAATGTTCTTAGCAAGAGATAAACTATGAAGGCTGCTGGATGCTTCATTATATTTTTGGCCGCAGCGAAACTTAATACAAACGCGATCGGAATGGCGAATGCCGTCGCTAGAAACGCCATGAATATAGTTTCAAACATTTTCATGACGGCACTTGGCAACAAATCAAAATTTGGATTAAGCAACTTAGAGAAAATTCTCATCGCGCCGTCGAATCCATCTTTATCCAATATTTTGTATATAGAAAAATCTGTCGATTTCAATCCTGCCGCAAACAGTAGAAACAACAATACAAACAACTGCCATTGAGCAAACTGGCGATAGAATGGTTTCTCGTCAGAATGAATTTTTTTAAAATCAGGTTCGAATAAAGATTCGCCCAGTGTTTTTATTTTTTTGCTGGTTAGGATCTGACTTAAAGCCATTCCCAAAATGCCAGCTATGACCGCTACCATCGAATTCCAAGATAAGTTAAGCCACTGATCATCCGTCGGCTTAACGACTACGATAAGGCCAATACAAAATATAAACCCGAAACAAATGCTATCAAAAATAAGTCGTCTGACTAAATGCGATTTCATATTAGTTTACCCGCACTTCGCGAGCATCATCGCCATAAATTTTTCTAAACCATTCTTCGGTAATTTCATCCGGACTACCTTGAAATATCAACTGCCCGTCTTTCAAGGCAATGACTCTGGTCGCATACTGACGAACTAAACTTAAAAAATGTAAATTGCAGACGATTGTAATACCTAATTCCTGATTCGCTTTTCTCAGGTAATCCATAACGATGTGACTTGTGGCTGGATCTAGGGACGCCACGGGTTCATCGGCTAGCAGCATACTTGGATTTTGAGCTAATGCGCGAGCAATTGCGACTCGTTGCTGTTGCCCACCGGATAATTGATCAGCGCGGATTTTAGCTTTATCGCTAATTCCCACTAATTTTAAATATTTTAGCGCATTGGATTTATCTTCGTCAGAAAACATCCCGAACAGTGATTTCCAAACGCTCATTTGTCCTAATCGTCCCATTAATACATTTGATAAAACCGTATGACGAGGAATTAAATTAAAGTGCTGAAAAATCATTCCTATTTTAGTTCGAATCGATTTTACGGCGTCACTGTCTAGATGGGTTATATTTTCCCCTTCAAACAGAACATCACCCGACGATGGATCGTGCAATCGATTGATACAGCGAAGCAGTGTGGATTTGCCAGAACCACTCAGACCAATGACGACCAGGAACTCGCCCTTCTTTACATCGAACGAAACACCCTTTAATGCCTGCACTCCATTGGGATATGTTTTAACTAGATTTTTTACAGACAGGATCGTATCGGACATTATTTACTCATCATTTCTTGGGCGGACTTTCCAATTTGGGCTAGCATTTTTCTGATTGGTTCGAATTCAGCATCAGTCGTTAATTTCAAATCTGTAACACCATAGATTTCTTTGAACGCCTTCAGGCCTTCTGGTGTTTTCACAAACTTCATCAAGGCATCGACTATTTTTAGTTTCATGTCTTCTGGCATATCTTTTCGAAACACGATGGGATCGTTTGGGATCGGTTCAGACAATTCTAATATCTTAACTTTCTTGGCTACATCAGGATACTGAGTCAGCACTAATCGCCGCGCATCTTCAACCGCACCATTAGCGGCCGGAGGTGAATAGAACGTGGCACCCGCATCCACTTCGCGAAGATAAACTTTCGTGACAACGGCGTCATGCTTCATTGTAAAAATAGTGTCCTTGGGATTGATGTTGTGATCACGCAAGGTTTTCATCGGAAGTAAATAACCAGACATCGATGACGGATCTACAAATGCAATTTTCTTTCCGTCTAGATCTTGAAGTTTTTTAATTTTACTGTCGGCAGGTACAATAAACTGAGACTGATAGGTCGCAGAGCCATTTCGAAGAACGATCATTTTAGCTTCGGCCCCGTATTTATCATGAGCCAGCAAGTAGCCAAACGAATTCAAAGCGGCCACGTCGGCTTTCTTTGTACCAAAGGATTCCACCACGGCAACGTAGGACTGCAGGACAACAATTTCATATATGTAAGGTGTATTGGCCTCGAGAAAAACTTTAAACGCTTTCGAGTTATCCTCGATCACCTTGGCATCCAGAGATGGCAAAAAATGAATTTTAATAGGGTTATCTTTAGATCCAAGATCGGCTTTGTTACTGGTACATGATAGGGCCCCAAGAACAACTAACGTTGCAGTCAGGATTTGTTTTACAAACATGGATAAAAACTAACAAAATTCACCCCAAAAATCCACACGATTTACGTTGCGTACCGGCCACAAGATGGTCTATTAAGTTAAAGACTATGAATTCACCCAAAAATGCGGACACCAAAAATCGTAAAGCTAACGAAATTTACAATAAAATCAAACATTTAGCTCTGGTTGAAAAAACCAACCCGTTGATTATTTTTGATCTGGATTCGACGCTTTTTGATGTGGCTCCTCGATTGGAAAAAGTTCTCACTGATATCGCTTTGGAACCAGTGATGACGGAAAAATTTCCATCTGTGGTCCCCCACTTTAAAAACATCAAAACAGAACGTCGAGATTGGGGTTTTGTTGAAGTCCTCCAACGTGCCGGTGTTGAGCATGACAATTTAGATTTATTCAAAACTGTGCGTGGGCTTTGGATCGAAAAATTTTTCTCGAACGAATATATTCATTACGATGTTCCCTATCAGGGCTCTGTCGATTTTGTTCGTAAAATTGAAAAATTAGACATACCTATCGTCTATTTAACCGGTCGAGATGTTAAACGCATGGAACGTGGATCTCGTGAAGTTTTAATGAAGTGGGATTTTCCGCTTGATGATAAAATGAGCCGACTTATTTTAAAACCAGAACGTTCAATGGACGATGCTCTGTTCAAACGCGATTGGATTCATGATCATATGATCAACTCCCAATCACCTGTATTCTTATTTGAAAATGAACCGGTAAATATTAATTTGATCGCTAAAGAACTGCCTCAGGTCGAGCTCGTGTTTTTTGATAGCACCCATTCACGCAAAGAAACACCACCCGAAGAAGTCTTTACGCTTGTTCACTACCTAATGGAAGACTAATGCTGACACTTGTTGCGACTCCTATCGGAGACTATGATGAAATCACTTTGAAAGCTTTGACCACATTAAAAGAAGCCGAAGTGATTATTTGCGAATCGACCAAAGAAACCTCAAAACTATTACGACACCATGGCATCTCGGGAAAAACGTATGAAGTTTTGGACGAACACTTTCTAAAAGAAGACCTTCAAAAATTTACAGATCTATGCCGCGATAAAAAAGTCGCCCTGGTCAGCGACTGCGGAACACCCGCGTTTTGTGATCCCGGCAGCGACTTAGTCGAGCAGTGCCGCAAAGAAGGTATCGAAATTCGCAATTGTTTGGGCGCTTCCAGTTTAATGGGACTCATTAGTTTGTCGGGCCTAAAATTACATGAGTTTTTATTTCGCGGCTTTGTACCTCAAGAAACGGGCGCTCGAAACGAAGCCTATAAAAATCTTCAGACCGAGCTGAAACAAACTAAGCGTGCCGTTGTATTGATGGATACCCCGTATCGATTGCAGAAAATGATATCTGAACTGGAAGCCTTCTTTGGTGATCACTTCATCGTGCTAGCCACGGATCTAGGCACTGCTGAGGAGCAGATTCTGACCGGCGTTCCTGGCGCGGTTAAGAATAAACTCACTAAAACAAAAGCTGAATTTATGATTTTGGTGAAACCAAAATAGTCTATGCAATTACCCATAGATCCTCATTTGCCGGAAATCGCTACGCTGCTAGAGAAAAACCAAAATGTTTTGGTACAATCTAGTCCCGGCTCGGGGAAAACGACGCGCATTCCTCCGTTTCTAATTTCAAAGTATAAAAAAATACTAGTCATTGAACCCCGCCGAATCGCTGCGATCTATGCCGCCTCTCGCATCGCGGACGAAAACACATGGGAACTGGGGAAAGAGGTTGGCTATGAGGTGCGCTTTGATTCTAAATCCTCGCCTAGCACATCCATTCTATTTTTAACGGAAGCTTTGCTAGCTAAAAAAATTATTTCTAATCCAGAGCTTAAAGGTATTGATCTGATTATCTTTGATGAGTTTCACGAACGCTCGTACTGGACCGACCTAGCGATTGGCCATATTAAAGAACTTCAAATTTTAGGATCTTCCATACAGTTGCTTTTTCTATCTGCGACCGTCGACAAAGAACCCCTGCAGCTGTTTTTTGAAAATTTGGGGATGATTGACATTGAACTGCCGCGATTCCCCATCGAAGTGATCTATCAAAGAAAACCACTTCGTTATAATTGGAATGATGAATTTGAATCTAATTTCATATCCGCACTGAACGAACTGATTCAAAAAGGAAAAAAACAAATCCTAGTGTTCCTTCCAGGATTAAAAGAAATTCGCAATGCCGGTCGTGTGCTTGAAAGCAATGCCAAGTTCAGAGGATTTCAAATTGAAGTTCTTCACGGCAGCATTCCCCTAGCTGTTCAGAAATCCATCGTTGCTAACAGCAATAACTATGAACAACGAATCATTCTGTCGACCAATATTGCCGAATCATCTTTGACGATCTCGGGTGTCACTGCCGTTTTGGATTCGGGCCTGCATCGGGACGCATCGTACAATGCGGAGTATGAAGTCGCGCAGCTCAGCACTAAAAAGATTTCTTATTTTTCGTCGGTACAACGACAAGGTCGCGCCAATCGTTTAGGCCCGGGCATCTGTTTTAAAATGTGGTCGGAACTTGATGAACGTTCTATGGAAAAAGCGCCCGTTTCCGATATCAAGAAATCATCGCTGTATGAACTGGGATTGCAATTGGTCGATATGGGTCATTGGCCATTAAGTCAGTTTACCTGGTTCGAAAAACCCAGCGATGCCATACTCAATGATTGGCAGCAGGTGTACATAGATAGCGGACTCTGCGTTGAAAGAAAACTCACGCGTTTTGGACAGCTATCTTTAGATCTAAATTTATCCTATGAGAATACGATCTTTGCAGTGCTTGCTCATTGTTACTATTCTATAGAAAAAGTCAGCGTATTGATTGCGATTCTGGAATCAGAACTGTCATCCTCGGATACCAGCCGGGTCAGTCACAGCACACTACTTGACGCACACGAAGATTATCGTCGCGGTCGACTAGGCGGATCGGGTGATATAGCCAAACGATCGGCACAAATCATCGCAGGACTACAGCGTCGTGGTCCGACTGAAAATCGTCAAGACACCTGGAAACAGGCCTGCGGCCAATTGTTTCAAAATGATGAACAAAATAAATTCTTAAACACTTTAGAATCCTATAAAAAATCCGACTCGGTTTTAGATTTGATCCTTAGCTTTTCTTATTTAAATCGCGTTTGCAAACGTCGCAAACAAGAAAACGGATTTTCTAATCGCGCGATCACCACCAAAGGCAAAGAAGTTCAAATAGGGGATCCGCAAAAGGCAAATCTACTTCCCCAGCAAGAATACTTTCTGAATTTTCACACCATCATCGATGCCACGCAAACGGCCCGATGTTTTAACTTTCATTTTCTTGATACTGACACTTTTGATATCGCCGTTAGACCGTTTGCAAAACCCGTTAGCCGTGTAGAGTTTGTAGACAGCAAGCAGCAGTTTTATAAAGTCACAGAACTCGTCATCAAAAAACTTTCGATTGAAACTCTGTCCACCGAACCACTGGCCTCAAACGAGCTAAAAGAAAAAACTCAGGATATATTTACTAACGATATGGATAATCTATTATTCACGCTGCCATCGTTAAGTGAGTTCCTAAATCGCGTGAACTTGGTCAATCAACATCAAGATCAAAAAATCGAGATCAATTGGCCCGAAGTGATCGAGCAGGAAATTGCTAAAGGATTGACACTCAAGAATCGCTTAGAATGGAATTTTGAAATTGAAGACTATCTATCGTATGAAAATCAAAAACTATTAAAAGCACTTGTTCCTAAAGAGCTTTTACTGAAGGATTTAAATCGCAGCTTTAGGATTCAATACCCGAGCAATGAAACACCCTTAATTGAAGCTCGATTGCAACATTTTCTGGGCTTAGCTACCCATCCCACGATCTTAAACAATAAAATTAAACTAAAAATCGTTTTATTAGGACCTCATGGTCGCCCTATTCAAATCACCAATGATTTACCCGGGTTTTGGAAATCCTCGTACCCAGAAATTCGCAAAGAAATGAAGGGGCGCTACCCTAAACACGCGTGGCCAGAAGATCCCGCATCATTTAAGAATTGATTTATAGGCCGTTTTTAAATACGTTCTGAGACAGATGACAACCATAAAAGACAAGTCTAAAGCCGTTACCAAGAAAGTCGCACGAAAAACCAAAGCGGTTTTAAAGACGGTTATTTTTTCTTTGAAAGGTCGCTTTGGTCGTAAAATAGTTCATCGCCCCCTCGAACCATTAATCGAGCCAATTCCCGTGGATGTGCTTCAAGAAAATTTAAAAAAAATGACACTGATTTATCGCTCAGAAGGGCGCTCTAATATCGGTGTGTATATGGCCCAAGGTTTTTTAATTCCCGACATGATGCTAGAAATTGGCCGCCTTCGCGAGAAAGTTTTCAGAACCGTGAACGAAGGCACCGGCAAGTCGTGTGATATCGATGAATTTGATCCGTTCTATCATCACATGATCGCCTGGGATGAATTGAATGGAAAAATATTAGGCGCTTACCGTATCGGCCTGATCGATAAAATTTTGCACAACCGCGGCGCTGAAGGTTTATACAGCTATACGTTGTTTAAATACGATGCCTTGCTGAAAACTCACTTCGTTGACGGGGTTGAACTTGGTCGCTCGTTCGTTGACGACGAGGCGGGCCGTGCAGCGTTGCGCGCGCTCGATAGTATCTGGAAAGGCATTGGTTGCTTCTTTGCTGAAAACCCTCACTATCGCTATTTGATCGGTCCTGTCAGCATTTCTAACGCCTACACAGTGAACTCAAAGCTATTGATGATTTATTATCTTAACAAAAACTTCAAATCGGAACTAAGCCCGTTTGTTAAAGCGCGCGTGCCGGTAAAATTAAGATCTGAAAATTCAAATGAACTTAAAGAAATTGCTGCCAATCTAAAGACATTCACGGAACTCGACGAGCACGTAAAGAAATACGACGGCACTGTCATTCCGTCCCTATTAAAAAGTTATGCGAAAATGAATGCCAAATATTTAAGTTTTAACTTTGATCCCGACTTCAATACCATTGATGGAATGATTATCGTCGATATGGTTAATGCACCTAAAGACGAAATCGTTAAGCACATGGGCGAGCCTTCATACACCAAGTATCTAGCCCACTACAATACTCCGCTGTTATAATTGCGACCGCATTGCTTTGACGATCAGTTTACTTGATTTCGAAGCTTTGCCTGGGAATAAACTATTGGAATAAAATGATTGGCACATACTGGCCTTCTGATAGAACGCCTTGCCGGCCTTTCTATCATTAAATTCTTTCCAATAAAATTCATTCAATGAAGCACTCTTAATCGAAAAACCCGATTCGGTATTTATATTATACGAGCGCGGGTCAAAGTTGGCGCTCGTAACAACAACTTCCTTTTCACCATGTGCATTTTCTACTAAAATAATTTTAGCATGAGTCGGACGATGGCGATTCAAATAGACTTTAGCTCCCAGCTCGATGATTTCTTCAAGGTCGACGTCCAATGCTTTTTGAATTACCCAAAGTTCACTCTTCAAATTTAGGTTAATCACGACTTCAACGTTGTTCTTAATGGCTTCTCTAATGGCCTCTTTCAATTGGGGGAATAGAACCAAGTAGCCGTTTTCAATCAACACTTTAGTGCCGGGTTTTGCATGGGCGATTTTTAGAAAAATATCATCCAGTGTAGAAGCGCCACTTCCCGGAACGCCCGTAACCAAATTGGCCGATTCGTATGAGAATTGATTTTTACGCCAATTACTAAGCCGAGTTACGCGTTTTGCTAACCACAGAAATGAAGTCCGCAATTGTCTTTCAATCTTTAGCTTAAACGTCTCCGGTACTGGCTCATTCAATTTTGCAAAATCATCTTCGGTTTTCAATCCCTCGTATTTATCCCACATATCTTGAAAATATTTTACGTAACTACTAACTCCATCGCCTATCATCACAAGTTCTCGGCCTTTTACGTAGCCTGCATTAGGATCAATATTTTTAAGCTGAGGAAAGTATTTATTTGCATAGTTCTTATCACCCAGCAAAAGAATGCTTGAATTCACGATGAACATTTTATCATGCAAACGTCGATTGAATTTTTGAAATGATTTTGTTGGATGCAATAAATCCGATGCCGCAATTTTAATAGGATTATGAAAATTTAACTCTATTCCGAACTCTCGAAGATAGTTTACTAGCATCGGGTCGGCATCGGTAATTTTGTTATCGATAATTCCACGAACAATGACTCCACGCTCAGCGGCTCTAATTAGAGCCGCAATAAATACTTTTCCCGCTTCATCGAACACAAGCTCATAGGTACTAAAATCGACTGTTTTGGTATTTGGATCCTCCAAATAACTTAAGCGTGCATCGATAGACTGAATGGGCGTTGGTAAATCATAAACAATATCAGCACCCTGAGCAGTCTGAAGGAAGAATAGATAAACGACGAAAAGTACGTTCAATATTTTGCGAGTCATTGCTGTAGAAACCTTGCTAGATCCGGGCCGATTTTACGACCCAAACAGCAATAGATTCGCATAGATGCGAGGATATCAAACGATTTTTACAGAAAGGCCGCCTCACGTCGGTCGGTGTTTATAAGTTCGACACCGGCTGGGAGGCTAAACGATTTTGATAGATGCCTTGCGGATACCAAACGTCAGCACATTTTTCAGCGCCACAAAGCACTCTTTATTGAATGGCTGGCCAAGCGTATGCTCAATAAAATTAAGCGCTTCATCGGGTGAACGGGCCGTAGGATTTTGAGTATCTTTAAATGCCAGTTCGCAGAAGGTATCAGCCAGTGCCACCACCTTTGAAAACGGATGCAGACGCACATCTCTTAATGCGCGCGGGAAACCTTGGCCAATTGAGTTTTCATGGTGCTCGTAAACGATAGCCATTACTTCTTGTGGAACGTTTTCAACGGTTCTTAAGATCTCGACTCCGCGAAACGCGTGTTTTTGATAGTATTCTAAATCTTCAGCCGTGTATTCAACACGAGGTTTAGCTAAAAATTCTTTTGGATATTCTTTCAACCCGATATCGTGAAGAATTGCGCCCAGAGCCATCTTCTCTAAAATCGAAGGATTGTTCCAGCCTTTCGATTGCGAAATTAATGCAGATACCATACTGACCGCCATCGAATGACGAACTAAATCTTCAGAGATGGAATTCATGATCGACATCAGAGTCGTAAGTTTAGGCGTATCGTTGATTATTTTTAAAACTGAATTCGCTATAAATTTTGAATTTCCAAGAGCTTCATTGTTAAAACCGAGCTGATCTATACATGTAAAAACAGTATTGAGTGTTTGCGACAATGTCGTGACTTTAGTCTCGACAGAAGCCTTGTCGCTTTTCATGATTTCGCTTGCGCTTAAAACTTTCAGCGAAGAAAACTTTCTTAGGTCTGGCTTTTTAATATAGATGCTAGAATTTCTAATTTTATCGAAGAAATGTAGTTCTCTAAATTGCTCGCGAGTTCCCTCGCGTCCAATAACGACAAAATTATCTTCACTTAATTTGAAAAATACGTCCCCAGGCAGATTCACATTTGGAACAATGTCGTCCATTGTGATCGGGACCAGGTTATTTAAATCTTTCCCCATACTTGTTTATCGACCGCGTTATAAAAGTCTTTAACAGTTTTTAAAAGATTCTCGATTTTAAACACGAATTGGTCTCGGAATGAGACAAGCCAAAGGTCTAGCTACGCTCCCGTTACTATTTGATTACTACCGACAACGATTTGATCGTCCGCGATGGCTTTGGTGATAACAGAATTAGCACCAATACGAACATTGTTACCTATGTTGATTGGGCCCAAGATCTTGGCACCCGCGCCTATCAATACGTTGTTACCGATAGTGGGATGGCGTTTAGTCGAGTCAAACTTAGTTCCGCCCAATGTAACTCCGTGGAATATCACACAGTCATTTCCAACAACGGCCGTTTCCCCAATAACCACGCCCATTCCATGATCAATAACCAAGCGATCGCCAAGCCGAGCCCCCGGGTGAATTTCGATTCCCGTCATGCTACGGCTTATTTCAGCAATCAAACGAGCCAGGAAAAATAACTCTAATCCGTACAAAGCATGAGCCACTTGATGAAGTAAGACTGCTTTTATACCAGGATACAAAAGCAAAATTTCAATTTTACTTTTCGCTGCTGGATCATATTTTTTGTACGCATTCACTAACTCAATGATCATTCATTACCACTACTTATATTTTTCTTTCAAATCATCTAACAAAAAGTAACGCTCAAATAAATCATTATAACGTGACCAGCCTTCGTTGCTGCCGCGCTCACTGGTAATGAAAGAATTCAAAGTACTCATTTTACTATCTAAATCGTCAACAAATGCGACTAGAAATGCTTCAATGAATTTAGGTCGCTTAGGCGAACCATATTCTAGTTTGCCGTGATGACTTAAAATAATGTGCTTACAGATATCTTTCAGATCCGCCGGAAAACCCATGATACGATTAGATTTTTTATCAATCAACTCACACGCAATTTCCATATGACCAATCAATCGGCCTCGGCTGGTGTAGTTAAACATGTGCTCATATTCTAACTCCCACAGCTTGCCGATATCGTGAAATATGGCTCCGAAATAGAGTAGGTCACGATTCAAAAATTCATAATGTTCAGATAAACCCTTTAAGATTTTGATAATCGACAAAATATGCTCAAGCAAACCGCCATACCACGCATGATGAATTGTTTTTGCGGCTGGAGCTTTAAACATCATTGGCTTAATCTCTGGATCTTCAAGAACAGATAGTACCAACATTTTAATATGTTCGTTCTGAATTTCCTTAGCATAGATCATCAGCTCAGCAAACATGTCCTCTGGAGATTTTGAGGAACTCATTACAAAATCACTCAGCTGATACGAACTCAATTCCTGACGTGCAATTTTAGAAATTATAAGCTGTTTTCGATTTTGAAAAACTTGGACACTGGCTTTCACTTGAATGACATCGCCAGTATCAAATTCTTTGCTGAATTCGTCGACTTGATCCCACACACGGCCATCGATATTTCCAGTATTGTCACCAAGAACCAAAGACATGAACGGCTTTCCCGTTTTCCCCACCCCCAAGTTCTTTTCTTTAACTAAAAAGACAGACTGAACTGACTCCTTGTCTTTCAAATCTTTAACTAACGTGCGCGGCGTTTTATTTAAATCTTGCATAAGTAATCTTTGTTTTTAGAGTCATTAAATTCGACTTGAGATAAGTAAACCTTGTCTTTATCTGGCTGAACAAAAATAAAATGTCCGCTGAGTGCAGATATGTGGCGATTATTAGTGATATTAAACCGAATACCATCACCCGAATTTGATTTTTGAAATGAACTCGTCACATCAAAATAAACGTTGCAACCAGCACCATAAACGTCGCCATCGATGCGACGTTTTTTTGCGTTACTCACAAAATAGACTTTCATTGCAGAAGGATTATTGAACTCAACTAAATTGAATTTCAAATAGAACGTTCCTTTATCTCCGGACGTAATTTTGGATAGATCTAGAGTCCCACCGCCGCGAGGTAAATTGTACTGAACAGCATCGTGAGTTAATATGCCAGAGGCTTTAGCGGTGAAAGAAACTTCTACAGGAAGCCAAACGATCAAAGTATCGGATTTTTCGTCCTTTTCCCCACCGCCACCATGATCATCTTTTTTTTCATGTCCACCGGTCGCCGCGGGAGCGGCTCCAGACGTCATAACCGTGTCCCACAGTTTACCCGGCATTTTAAAATCTTCAGGAGTATCACGAATCTCTAGCACCGTCCCATTAAATGCAGGACGCGCTTCCGCATGAGCAGGAGCTGCGCCATGGGCTGGAGCGGCCTCATGTTCCGATGCCAAGGCAACAGCCGCAAAGGCAGAAGCTAAAACTAAAGCGAACGTGTTTTTTATCATTCTGGATTTTCCAATTGTGCCCGTGCCTCAATCAACTGAGTTTGCAAGGGCTCTTTCTTTAACGCATCAAAAATGCTTCTAGAATACTGAGCGCGATCGACTTGAAATAACCCTAATGCCGCAAGATAAGACCACTCTGGAAATTTCTCTCCCAACGTAGTGAACGATTCCTTAGCACAATCCATTTTTTTGTTAGCCAGGCAATTTTGTCCTCGATAGTAATGAGTTGCCGCAAAGTTTGAAAGATCCGATTTTTTCAGAAGTGATTCTAAAAGCAACTTCTGACCCTTAGCGTAGGCCACGTGCAACTGCATCAATTCATAATGATTACTACCGAAGGAAAGTAAATGAGCCTCGTCCAATAATTTATCAACGGCATCAAACTGTCCTGATTCTAGCGAGCAAAAAGCTCGGAATAGTTTTGGCATCAATTGCTGGCTCTTAGCGTAGATACGCTCACACAGATCATCAAGCGCGGACCATTCTGTCAGCGTCCAATCCAGAGCCGGATTTTTAGCAAAGTTTTGAGATTGTCTTGGAATCAATTCAATAAAATCTACATACGCTGAATCATTTGAAGACCCATCAAGACTGCTTAAGCCAATTTTCACTAAAGCGATTTCAGTGCGAAGAAACGCCGATTTCGATCTTGATTCAAACAGATCTTTCTTTACTAAGTTGATGTCGTCTTTAAATAAATCTCTGAAATCGATCAGGTACAAACCGCGAACAAAACTAAAATAGCCCATATTTTCGTAGTTTTCATATCGAACATTAGAATAGCTTCTATAGTAATCACTCACCGTGGTTTTCGAGCTTGGGCTTAATACCATTTTTGAGTTCATCTTGTAGTTCTGAATGCCCAAGTTGATATTTGCGAGCTCGTTAATGGGATCTTGAATAAGAGCTTTCTTAAAGCTTTCTTGCGCTTTTAAATTATCGCCTTCGATTTGGAAACTGAGGCCACGCAAGTTATAAAGTTCAGACCGTTTTTTAGGATTGGCGGTATCTATTGCACCCGTGGTTTGATTTCTGAAATCACTGATCTCTTTACCAATGGTAATTCGCGCTGGCGCAATCAGTTCTATTGTTTCTTTTGGTATATCCGCGCCGGCGATTTCTTTATAAATTTGAAACGACTTTTGATACAGCTTTAAATTATATAATTGCGCGACTTTCTCGACTTTTTGGCGAATTCGTTCTGAATTTTGCATTCGCTGATAAATCTTGAATCCACCAAATAGAACCACCGCAATGGTGGTTCCGATGATGACGTTGCGTTTGAGTTTCGCTTGCCGTGCTTCTAGTTCTTCTTTTACTTTTTGATCGTTCAACAAACCGTAGCTTTTAGCAACGGCTGCCGACTGTTTCGAATCAGAGGATTTAGATTTTGGGTTAAACGAGAACGGAACTTCCTTAAGAGGTTCGATATCTTTAATATCATCAAAATCTATTTTTGCAGCTTCTTTGACTTGAAACGAGTCGACACTCTCTGTGCGATTAAATGATCCGGTGATTATGCTCAGCGGACTAGTTTTAGTATTATTTAAATTCAATTTGTCGCGATTATTTTTTACAGTTTCAGTTAAATAGGGATAGTCGCGAATAAAATTCCAACGTGATTTGGGACGACGAATTTCATCAACAAAAGAAACTTGGTTGTAAGTCAGTAACTCAACAATTTCTTCTAAACTATACGGTCCGATTAATCGAGAAGATGACCTTACCAGCCACATTTTCTCTTTCGGATTCACATCTTTAACTTCATAACCCATGAACTAATATTAGTGTCTAAAATGCCTTTTGCCACTAAAAATTAAGTTCACATCTAGTTCCTGGCACTTTTTAATTACGTCTTCATCTTTCACACTTCCGCCTGGCTGAAAGACCCATTTAATTTTATGTTTTGCTATGAGTTCAATCGAATCTGTGAAAGGAAAAAATGCATCTGATACCAAAACAGTTTGCGAAGTAATCTGATGATGTTTAAGCGCTCGACCTAAGGATTGCTCAACGGCATCAACGCGATTCACTTGCCCCATTCCTAAACCGATTGTCATTTTGTTATCGATCAAAGCGATGCTGTTTGATTTTAAATACCCACAAACTTTTTCGCCAAAAATAATATCAGTTTTTATATTCTCGGGAATCGGTTGTCCAAAAATTTGCCATTGGTCAGCTGGGGACGGAAATACATCTTGGTCCTGAACTAAAAAACCGCCCATGATTGTTTTCACGACGAGTGGGTTTTTCTTCACTTGCGCCGGGTATGTTAAAAGTCGTAAGTTTTTCTTTTTTGAAAACAAGGCCAGAGCTTCGTCAGAATATCCTGGAGCCACGATGCACTCTAAGAAAATCTTTGATAACTCGTCCGCCATTTTTAAACTGATCGTGCAATTAGTGGCCACGATGCCACCGAAAATACTCACAGGATCTGTTTTTACTAGTCTTTGCATGACATCGTCGGCGTCTGTACCGTAAGCAACGCCGCATGGATTATTATGCTTAACCGCAACCGCATTTTTTTCTGGTATCTCTAAAGACAATGTCAGAGCGGCATCCAGGTCGAGCAAGTTATTGTATGAAAGTTCTTTGCCTTGAAGAATTTTGAAATCTTGAAAACCTTGCAAATTGCCACCAAATTTATACCAGCGCGCTTTTTGGTGAGGGTTCTCGCCATAGCGAAGTTCTTTTTCAAGCTTACCACCTAGCATGAACTGCTCGGTCGCCTCAGGATTTAAATATTGGCTGATCAATGAATCATAGTAACTGCAATGTTGAAATACTTTAGCCGCAAGCTGCTTGTTCAACGCAGTTTTATCGGTAGATTCTAAAATGCGAGGATAATCTTTAGGGTCACAAACAACAGTGATGCGCTCAAAACTTTTAGCCGCAGAACGTAGCATGCTAGGTCCACCGATATCAATTTTCTCGATCATCTCTGCGGGCGGAAGATTTTTCTTCAGGGATTCTTCAAATGGATAAAGATTAACAACAACAAGATCGAACATCTCGGTCTCAAATTTTTTCAAAACATCAAGGTCGCTGGCATTTCCCGCACGAGCCAAGAGTCCCATATGAATCTTAGGATGCAACGTCTTCACTCGCCCATCCATAACCTCTGGAAACTGAGTCACGTCACTCACATCCACAACAGGCAACTTATGATCCCGAAGAAACTGAGCCGTCCCCCCAGTAGAAATCAACTGTAGCCCTTTCTTCACAAGCGGTTCCAAAAACTCAATCAACCCCGACTTATCAGAAACACTAACCAACGCCCGACGAAACATCTAAACCCCCAAACCACCACCGCTACCACAACTCCCCCTAAGGTGCCAGGTCCGATAAATTCCGCTGCCCAAAGTCGCAATCCTCAAACGCGGAAAAACCAACCTATTTTCGTCTGTGTAAATGAACTAAAATGGCAATCAAGCTTTGAGTAATTGCTTTTGGGAGTTTTGGAAATTATCGGACCTGGCACTTTAAAAACCCGGTAATGCGTTATGCGGGGTGAGCGGTACTTTTAGGACCTGGCACCTTTAGGATTAGAATGGGGATTTTGTGAGCAATAGCTTTAGGTCGTCGTTTGTTAAGAATAGGCCGGCGCCTAGGTAGCTGGAGCGGGTTTGCTCTTTGTCTAGCATGTCTTGCTGACCGGCGGTGACGTATAGGCCGTAGAATAAGTCGTAGCGGGCCGATACTCGTAAGTTGGCTTTCTCAAGGTTAAATGCTTCAACACTGAATCTAAGTTTGCGATTGAAGAAATGGTAGTCCATTCCGAAGCCGCCTGAATTTTCGATTAAGCCGGCTTTGATAGTAAAGTCGTAGAAATTTTTGGCGAACAATAGAGTAAATTTCGTTTTGCTCAAGAAACGTTTTTCTGTGCTAGTGTCTGAAATTACCGAACCACCGCTGCTGACCTTGGTTTCTTCACGTTCAACAAGTCCCGCGGGATCGTTTATTATGCCTAAATAATAGTATCGATCTAAGCCCGGCTGAATTTGGATACCGATTGTCGATTTAGTTTGCCCTACAGACGTAAGATAATCGCCATGGAAATCAAATCCGGTTTGAATTTTCCCAGCACTATCAAACAGACTGCTGATTCCCGTGATCGCGGTGTTTAATTCGTCCACAGTTGTTTCATCGTTAATCAACTTACCGATGGTACCTTCACCTTTGTTAATCTTGGTAGTGACTTCATCGATATTTTTCATCGTGCTATCCAAGCGAACCAAAGTTTTTTTCCACGTTTTTTTCAAGCCTTCATCGCTCTCGTCATTAACTAATTCATCCAATGTTCGAGTGATGTCGTTCACCTGATCTACGATCTCGGCAATTTGCTCTTTGTTTTCGCCAGTGATGTCTTTGATATCATCTGTGATTTTTTCGATGTTCTTAACAATGCGACCGAGTACATGTTTTTGCGTTCCTTCATCAGCCAAGGATTCGCGTACGACTTCGGCGACTTGTTTCAATGATCCAGCGATATCACCGACTTGAGCGAGCACATTATCTAAAGACCCTTTGTCACGCACGTTTAGGATTTGTCCGCCTTCAGCCAGCGGTGGATCAGAAATAGATCCCGGGTTTAACTCTACGTGCTTGTCACCCAAGATACCGATCGATTTAATTTCAACTGCCGCAGACGTCGTCATCGGAGTATCCGATCCGACACTGATTTCAATGCGGGCTTTACCATCTTGCAAACGAATATCTTTTATAATACCGATAGGAATACCGGCCGTTTTTACACCTGAGTTTTTAATTAATCCCGCGGCATTGTCCAGCAAGAACCATGCGCGTTTTGATTTTCCTAGAAAGCTTGGGTCATCGCTGACTTGCATAGACATCAAACCAATTAGTCCACCGACGATAACAACAAGAGCGCCCACTTTAAATTCGGTAGTTCCCATCAAGCTCATGAATGTTTTATCCCTTTAGACACAAATCGTTTCACTAATTCAATTTCACTTTTATAAAAATCGTCAGGTGTTCCAAATAGTAATACCTGGCCAGCATCAAGCATAGCTACATAATCGGCAATTCGAAAGGCCGCTGCAAGGTCATGGCTTACCATTATAGAGGTGGTCCCCTTATTATGTTTATGTGTTTCCAATATCAGATTATCAACCATTTCAGTCAGAATGGGATCTAAACCTGTCGTTGGTTCATCATACACAAGTATTTCTGGATCAAGGGCCAACGCACGCGCCAGACCTGTTCGCTTTTGCATACCACCACTGATCTGACTTGGTAGCTTATTAAAGTGCTTAGGATCAAGTCCCACCATCTTGAGTTTTTCTTCTGCGATTTTTATAA
>CAZCHT010000045.1:0-29764 GCA_964498705.1 uncultured Bdellovibrio sp.
GATCGATTGTTCAACCGCATCCAATGTCGTTGCCGTAGGGGGTTTATTATAGAAATAATTAGAGATACACAAAAATCCCGCCGGCTTTAATACGCGCGCGACTTCTTCAAGTCCTTTTTTTCTTTCTTGAATAAACGAAAAGTTCGATCCACCAAAAACGTGGGTGAATAGCTTATCTTTAAATGGAATGTCCGTCGCATCCCCATGAACAAAGCCAATCGAGTTCAATTTTTCTTTTTGGGCAAACGCGTTCGCTTGATCAGCTGCCGTTTTAGAAATATCTAAACCAAATCCCGAACAACTGGTCAGCTGCGAAGCGCGCCGCAAAGAAAAACCCGTTGTACACGCTAGATCGAATACGTGAGATCTTGAATTCACCTGGCCTTCGCGGAGCCAATAATTCAACGTATAGTCAGCGCCCGGAGGTGTGTTTTCCTGCTCTAAAAACGCTACGAAATCTGGATAATTTAAGTCTAATATTTCATTTTTAGTTAATGTCATGATGGTTCTCGCAATCTTGGTGAATAGTTAATTTCTCTTTTGTGACGTCTAAGTTAATGCTGTTAAATATCCATCGCTCATTTTCAAGAACTGAGCCGATTCCCCAAAAATATTTCAATATTTCGGAAACCGCTAAACCTGAAACCATGTAATTCAAGGGGCCAAACGATGCTGCCTGCAGGAATGGATTCATTTCTCTAAGGCTTAAATGATTATTCTTGCGGGATAAACGTTCGCAATTAAAGCAGGATGTCTTTCCGGGAATCACTAATGGCCCTACGACTCCGTTCGACTCAGCGTAACCCGCATTGATATAGGGAACTCCTAGTTCCTTAGAAATCGTCAAAGCCGTTTGATGAACTTCGGCTCTGTCTGCGGATAAAATAATGGCATCGACATCTTTTAATAGATTCCGGTAAAAATCAAGATTGTCGTCGCAAAACCGCTTTTGACTGGTTTTAATTTTCACGCCAGTTCGCAAATTATTAATTTGTCGTTTTGCTGCCAAAACCTTCTTTTTACCCAGATCCGATTCGGCAAACAATGTGGTGCGAGTCAAATTAGAGATCTCGATTTCATCTGCATCTATAAGAACCAGATTTTTGATGCCCGCTGAGCTCGCCAGAATAGCACAGTTAGATCCAATACCACCCACACCAACAATCGCTATCCTTTTATTTTTCAAAAGTTTCTCTTGAGATTCACCCACATCGCAATACCGTGCGTACAGATCATGGCGGTCTAGTTTTTTATAACTTGTGTTCTTATAGGGTATGATAAAATTATTTATCATCGCCATCTCAATTCCCTGCGAAACTTCAGACAGTGAATGAGTTTGTGACAAGTCATAAGTAGCTTGACCCAATGTTTTTGGATTCTGAAATACGCCGACCATCTGTTTAAGCAAACCACCCGCGTCTTGGATCGATTTGGCAATCGGTGGATTGTACCCTACAAAGAGCGTTTCTTTTGAATCATCGTATCTAAAACTAAAGCCTCGATTAAGACTGTATTTTTCTATTTTTTGCATAAACCTCTCCGTTAAAAAAGGGCACTTAAATGGATTGAGCCAATTAAGCGCCCGCTGCACCTAAAATTTCTGACTAGTTTGCCACCATCGGACCGAAAGCGGTAATTTCATGGATTGTTTTCGGTGTGAAAACTTTGATCCCTGATGAGTGCAATTTGTTCACTTCACCAATTTGAATTTGGATAGTGCCGAGTTTGCTTGGGGATGTTCCCACTACTGAAATCTCGAGGCCCGCACGTTGAGCCGCTTGAGTTACAGTGTAAAGTTGATCCACACTGAGCTCCATCCGACCATCACGAGCCATACCTTGTACGCCCGCATTTCCTAATGCTTGCACTACCGTTTCAGCTTGAGCGGCACCGACAAGTGATGCGATAAATGCACCTAATGCTGCGATTGTTGTTTTATTCATAACTCCTCCTACGTTTGTTTGGTTGTTGTATTCGAAGTAACAGCAAAAAAATTTGAGACCAATAATTTTTGAAGATTTACAAAACAAGCTGTTCACAAAAGTGTACGCAGTATAAAAAGCACAAAGCTTGGGAAAATATATGAAAACCTTACAGAGTCAGTGTACAGGATCTATAACTTAAGGTATTGATTTTACTAGAATTGCGGGTCCGAATGATCCTACTAGGTGTACACAAATGTATACATTAAGTGAACGCCTTGCTAGACACTGTTCCGTAGATAGAGATAGAGTTCATCTCGTATTTTAACACCGAGTAAAGGAAATTAGATTGAGCAAAAGTAGGAATATGTCGAAACATATTTTTGAATATAACGACTACCGACAGTACTTGTCGGACTACTATGTTCATAAAAAATCTAACAATCCAAATTACAGTCATCGTGTTTTTGCTAAGCAAGCTGGCATAAGCTCGCCGTCTTATTTATTAATGATAATCAATGGTGAACGAAATCTGTCGCAAAAAACAATTCCTAAATTTATCGACGGGTTAAAGCTATCGCCTAAGGAAGCTAAATTTTTTGAACTGATGGTGCTGTTTTCGCAAACCGAAGATTTAGAAATGAAATCAAAATACTTTGCGGAAATCATTTCTATCAAATCGACGTTGGCCAAAGTTCACAATTTAGAAAAAGAGAAATTTGATTTCCTTTCCAAATGGTATGTGGTTGCCATCTATGTCTTAACCGATACTCGAAATTTCAGTCCCAATCCCAATTGGATCTCTAAACGCCTTGGCAGTCGCATTACGCCCACTCAAGCCACCGAAGCCTTGCAGACTCTTTTACGTCTGGAAATGATCGAAGCGGATAGTGAGCGTGGTTATAAACAGAAAATGTCCGGCGCGTTGAGTGTTTGGGATGAAACTCGCTCCATGGCTGTCTATGAGTATCACCAATCAATGAATCGCCTAGCCAGCGATGCTCTTAGACACAATCCACCGTCAACTAGAGAAGTTAATAGCGCGACCATTTCGATCCCTAGAGATAAGTTGTCCGAGATTCAAGAAAAAATAAGAGCTTTTAGAAAAGAAATAAACCAAATTGCGAGTGCGTATACAAACCCCGATGATGTTTATCAAATGAACATTCAGTTGTTTGCGCTGACCACAGGAGACATCCAATGAAATTAATATTAACGGCTATCATAGTAGCGGTACTTATGGCCTGCACGCCATCAAAAAACTCAACCCCAAGTAAGTCGATCGATATGCTCGATATAAATGGCAATAGCAAACCGCAAGAAGGCGGCGTTGATGTGGGACCAAAAGGTAAACAACCTCGTTTTTATGTCATATATAAAAAGTCCCTGCGCCCAGTCCCAACTACTCAGTTTTTAGTCTCGGTCTCGTTTGGATGGAAAGAAAAAGCGTTGTCGAACGGAATGGAAATCAATCATTATGATGGCTCAAAAATTACGATCACTAAATCCAGCATTGATGGAACGGAGTCAGCGCCTACGATGGCATCACTTAAGGTCTATTTAAAAACTAAATACCCGGAGCGGAATTATTCTGACATACAAATCAATGGATCTATTGGCGTTAGCGCAGAGCTGGCCAACGCTGACGGACGCTTGGAAACGGATATTTATTTAGTCTCTGAACTTAAAGATTTTGTGCACGTTCAGATGAAACTTCAACATAAAGATATGGTACTTGTGGATGGGCAATCGGTTTTAGCATCTATCCAGACTAAACGCGATGGCGAAACAATACCATTATCTATGAGCAAACACGTAACTATACGTGCAGGCATAAAGAGTGCCGAAGTTCCTTTAGAGTTTGCGCAAAGTTCTTCTACGAGCTTGAAATTAAGCCATTTAAAAAAGGGAAATAGTTATATTGTTGAAGTTACCTCAGCAAAGGGGTCAGCGGATTTTGAACTTATCAAAGCTGTGGGGCAAGAAATTACATTGGGAGACGGCATAATCGTACCTGTTGAAGGTATTTACTCCGTTTTACAATCGTGCAACGATCGAACACTACCACGCAACACGATCAATTTAAAAGTCGGAGGCGTTTACATCGTCCGAACAGAGAACGGAATTTTCCTTGATACCGTAACAAAACTTTTAGTTGAGTCAATGGATGAAGGAAAATCAGTTACCTTAAAATACCAGACACTATTGACAGTATCTTCAGGAATCATTATTGAAAATTAATTAATTGAATCTAGCTCAAATGCTTCCGCATACACTTGTGCTAACTGCGGTGGCGCGCCGACTAGGGTCAAACGAGCGAAACCATCATCTTCGTCCGTAACTACGTAATGATGAATCGCTAGGCCTGGTTGAGCTGTGCAATCACCTTCTTCTGTAATTTCCATTACGACCTCGAGCTCAACGGGCAGAGCATCATCAAGTCTAGCTAGAACCTGCTTCAATGCGCCGACAGTCAATGTACGTTTCAATACGTGCTCGATCTCTTCGCTAGATGCGCCTTGCTCCTGTTTAAGAGTGGCGGAAATTTTTTCGATTTGTTTTTCTGTCAACCGGCTCATGATAGCTCCTTTTGGGTGTCCTAATATTTACTAAATGTACCGTTACCCTATAACTTATGATATGTCGACGTAATGAAACTAAATAATACACTACTATTTATGATAATCACCCTATTCACCGGCTCCGCTTTTGCTCAAAAATTAACTCCGGGAACCTGGAAAGCAACGGCAAAAATCAAACTGCACGGGATTTCTCTGCCATCAAACGTACAAGAAGAGTGCGTCAGGACTAGCGACACTAAAAACTTAAAAAAGGTAGTCTCTGAAGCGCTCGGAAAAAATGGTTGCACTCTAAAACAATGGAAAGTTAAAAAGCAAACGCTGGATACAAAAATAAGATGTAAAAGCGACGATCTTGATGCCGAAGGCAGTGTCACTGGCACTATCGGGGAAAAAAAGTACGAGCTCAAAGGCACCGCTGATGGACTCTACAAAAGCAGCATACCAGCTAAAGCCGAATTCTTATTAAATGGAGAATGGCTCGGTCCCTGTAAAGATAAAAAGAATTGATTTATAGGACTTAATTACTTGTGAGCAGGTTCATCGCCCGCAAGAAGCTTTTTGAACGAAGCAACACTTTCGCGCTCTTTCTGAGCGTCGTCTTTAAATTCTTGATGTAACTTACGTAAATGGGCAAGGTCGGCCTGTGCTTTTACATTCAGAACCCATTGTCCATTATTAAACGTTGCACCGTCGTGCTTCTTTAAATAAGCAAGTGCAGAATCTTCAAACTTGCCTGCGTCTTGTTTTGCAATCTCTTGCATGTAGGCTTCGTGGAATACTACTTCTTTGAATTCCTGTTGCATATGTGGCCACATTAGCGCCATTAGGGCGCCTATTCCTTGCAGTGGCAGCGTAACTACGACCAGCCGTCCAAACTTAGAAACAGGTCCTAGTGTTTCACTATCAATACCCAAGTCTGTTCTATCATTCAGCCATAGTTTATCATTGGCATCGTCGCCGGCTTGTTCAAACTCGCGATTGCCAGTGAAATAAGAAACTTCAGCTTTAAATTGACGACGGGCTTCAATATAGCGAGCTTCAGACGAAGCTTGCAATTCCACATCGGCTAAGGCTCTTTCAAGCTGTGAAATAAGATCCATGCGTTTTTTAGAGTCGCGAAGAGCCAGCGGGAATTTCTTTAGTTCGCGATACGCAATGGTTAAAATTTGTTCTAATTGGGCCTGTTCGCGCTCACGTCCTTGAAAAAATGCTCCGTTAGAAAACTTTCGTGACGTGCCTTCATCAAATCGGTCAGGTTCATTCGCTTTTAAAACAGCAATCTCGCGAACGACATCAACTTTTGAATTTAGTACCCGTTTTTCAGTTAATAACCCTTTATTATAAGCCTGCGGTATTTCGACTGTTAAAGGAAAAATAGTTTCCGGTAGTTTAAGAAGAGAATTTAAATATTCAAATTCTGTTCGAATGAACGCCGTACGCTCTATCAACAAGCGTCGACTCATTGGCAAATCCTTGTAACGTTTTAGCATAGATTCTACGCCTTGAACGGCTTCTGATTGGTTTGTTTTTGCCCACAACCGAATTTCCTGAGCATAGCCTTCACGCATATACACGAAAGGGTATGCGTTCTTGTTGATCTTTCTTAACGCTTCCCTGAAGTGATCCATCGATTTCTTCATCTGTGAATATTGAATACGCTGAATGCGACTCTCTGGGGCCAAAAACAGGATTTTATATTCTTCGATTAGCCCCCGGGCCCGGGCCTCAAGCTTAGCAGTTACTGGCAAGAATTCGACATAGAACTCCGTACAGGACGTTGCCGCTGCCGCATCCGACAGAGCCGGCACAGAAAAAACCATAAAAAGAGTCAGTGACAGAAATCCATTGAACAAAGCCATAGACCTTGAAAAAGCAAGTTCCATACCCCTCCCTGGTCACAAACACTGGATCTTACCGTGTTATTTTGTTTTCATTTTTGACAGGCGCCCATAAACGTTAAAAATGGGGGAATAGGCGACTCTTGGTCCTTGTTGTGCACTTATTCACTTTATGAGCGTATCCAAGCGTAAGCCTCTACTGCACAACCTATTGGTGTCGATTATATCGACATGTGTTCTTCCTTCTTTGGTTTATGCTCAAATGAACGCTTGCCTCGATTTCTACTACCCGAAAGCTATGCAGCCGGCGGAGATCGCGGGTTTAAGTGCCTCACAAAAACACTCAATGCAGGATTTTATCGAAAAGGGGTACGAATTTAAAATTCGAAAATACCTGAGTAAAGTTCCTCCTCGCAAAACGTTAGATTTCTTTGTCGTTACAAAATATCCACCGGGAACGATGATCGAAAGGCTGGCTCGATCTATCGAATACGTTACCGGTGTAGAAGTCGTGTTTGATTTTTTAAATCATCATTCTGGCAACAGAGGTTCAATCGATTTTTTTGAAAAGCTAATTTTCCTATCGCCACAGAATCTGTCGGCTGTTGACGGCTTACCAACTCCGACGCTATTACACGAACTTCATCATGTAATGAATCGACATCTTAGCCTTTTTCGACGTGATATAAATTTGGGAAATGCACTTTTTAGAAGTTCTGATTCCTTAATATCTACGTTTCAGCGTTCTATTCGTGGCTATGCTAAAGTATTTTATTTAGATGAACTATCGGCGGCTCGATTAACTGATGGCTGGCGAAGGAAAAGCGCCGATCCAAAATCAAATCTTTTTGGCTCTGATGAAGCCTCCTACGCGGAACCACAAAACGATCTAAAGCCCATTTCAGAAGTAGTCTTCCTGGCATTGAAAGAAAAACGCTACACTATCGAATCGACGCATGTCGAGGCGTTCAATACCCCTGAACTCAAACGTCATGGCCAGATTGAAACGGCAACTATGCCGATGACAAAAACATATCTAAAAATGTATGCGACAGACGGCACCATACTAGGTACACTTGAATTAGAATTACCGCGATTGTTAGCCATGAAAATGCTTGGGATGACTCCGGAGCAGCAATACAAAAAAAAATGGTCAAAGTTTTTAGTTGAAAAAGAAATCGAAGCCTTCATTCAAGTTCTAGAGCATCAGTTGACGTTGTAAATTAAAAAAAGAGGAGCGACTTTTATCACTCCTCTTTTCACAAATATTACTAGTATAAATATTAAGTATTAAAAACCTAAATTACGAGATCTCATCTCTCTCATACCTAATTGGATGCGAGATTGAAATTCGTTTTCCATATCAATTAAATTTTCCATCGAAACGGAAACGTACGACCCAATATAGCAGCTGCCGCGTTTAGCAGAAACAACTCGCACTTGAGCTTGGCCTTCGTAGACGGATGCTAAAGAAACAATACGAACCACGTCACTTTCATCAAGAACACATTGGTTACCGTTTTGATCAACAGCATACATCGCTTCATCCGCAACCATTAAACGCCCGTTTCTGATGATATTAGAAGGATCCATTGATGAATTGAATTGAACAGCGGTTTGTTGGTAACGTAAAGATTGCTCAACTTGCAAACGGATTTCATCACGAATCATGCTGTCTAAACTGCCTGTGCCTTGAGTGTACGAGTACACATCATCATTATATAGAACTCGTTCAAAACGGCTTTGGATCAAAGACATAATCATGTAGTCAGTTAACCATTGTGATGGCGTAGAGTACACTGCGTATGGGCTATAGTAGCCGCGGTAACGCGAATTGTAGTTCCATTCCCAAGCATATTGAGTTGGACGCGACCATGGGCTTAACACACGAACATAATCAGAGTATCCGTAAACAGATGGACGGTAGAAATAAACTGGCGATCCGTAATAATTATTTTCGATATAAACTGAACGGTAGTTATTTTGGTAATCACGGTAAACAGCTCGTTGATTATTCCAAGTTTCGCGGCGTTCTTGATAAACGTAACCACCAGAGTTATTACGACGAGAGCGCAGACCGTCTGATCCACGAACGTCAATGTTACCATTGCGGTATTGAGTTACAACCTGGCCGTTATTTCTGTGTTCTGTATCGCTAATTTTTCTTTCCTGACCACGGCCATCGTAACGAATAGATTCATTGTGTCTTTCGCCTTGTCGATCAACGTACGAGTGAGTGTAACCACCACCGTCTTTGTGAACTTTATCCGTTGTTCCATCAGCGCGAACGCGTGATTGGCCTGGCGCTAGTTGGTTCAGTTTTACAGTTCCATTTTGATTGACGGCTGGACCGCTTGAATACGGACGAGATTGTTGCTGTTGTTGACGACCATCATATTGTTGAGTCTGTTGACGAGGTTGCTGAGGGATTACGACAGCTTGTCCGCCATCACGTGGATGAACCGATTTAGCTCCCGGAATTTCTCGTCCCGAGTTTTGATCAAAGCGAATTGGCTGATTAACTTTGTTGCCACCTTTATCAATATAGGTATGAGTATAGCCTCCGCCATCTTTATGAACTTTATCTACAGAGCCATCAGCGCGTTGGCGCGATTGTCCTGCGGACAAATCTTTTAAAGGAACAGTTCCATTTTGATTTCTGCTTTGCGCGCCGGCTGACAGCGACACGAAAAGCAACATTGGTAGCACCAACGCTTTGATAAACTTTTTCATTGTACATCCTCGGGGGTGATTGTTTTTGCAACGGGAATATAACAGACAGATTGGTCTTTTTTTCAAAATTAGCGACTCATCAAAATAAATTTAAATCGAAAAATACAGAAGCGATTTAAACACTCATTGGATAAACACGACTGTAAAAATGAAATGTCAAAATAGATGACAGCCATCTTTTGTCTCACTATTGCCATCAATGACGGAATTTGTGGACATACTTATAAAGACTGCATTCAAGAGATTATTCCGAAACCGATGTCTCGAACCCATGGTAAAGCTACCGCCATGTCATTATCAAAACTTACTCTATTTCTATTGGTACCTTGCTTAGTCACTCTGAATGGACTTGCGGCTCAGCACGTATTTTCAGCACCTCCTAGCCACCAGGCGCTGTTAGGAACGGAAACCTACATCACCATGCCGATGCACCGTTTGGCGCAGCCACGTTTGATATACGCTGATCAAGAGGCGTTAAAAAAACGCGGTATATCTATAGATCAAGTCCTAGAGAAATTTGCTTTTGCCTCGCCGGTCGATGGTGAATCCGCTCATCTCTATACTAACGAAATCAAGACGGCTTACGTTGATGGTAATGGCGGCATTGGCTTGAATGAAAACTTTGGCAGTGGTCGTGCGGCAATCATTGAGCAAGACTGGCAAATCAAAGGCAGCGGTCGAACACCAATGGTTAATCCTAACGCAGACAGTTCCCACCGCAACGGCGCCTCGGATTTATCAGAATCTATCCATGAAGCCATTTGGTCAAATTTATTAGCGGAAGAACTACCTTACGGAGCGTTTCGCGTGGTTGCGATCATTGCCACAGGTTCCCATGTTCACTCGGGAGGTATGGATGGACGTCCGCGAGTACTGATCGTGCGAGAAGATCCCTTGCGTCCCGGTCACTTTGTAATAAACCCGTCCGCCGAAAAACTAAATGATCCTCGCGATCGCGCAAGAATAGATGCGGCCATGAAAAATATTGTTAAGGCTCTGCCTCAACCCGCAGGCGCTAATTTCGTGGATGAAGGGACAAAATTCCGTTCTGGTATTTTTGAATTTATCGATCGTCAAGCGATTCAACATTCCTATGCTTGGGCCCATAGTCTATTTCACGGCGGCACTAGCGCGACTAACACCGGAATGGATGGCCGCATGTTAGATTTTGGAACCTTCTCGGCATTTGATGGCTACCCTAAAGCCCGCGTGATCGATGAAGATGGCTTTATGGGCGAGACGGTTACGTTTAAAATCGATTTACTAAAAGACATCCGCGACAGCTGGGTAAAATCACTATCACCGGCACTGTTGGCGGCGTTGCCGTCTGAACAAGAATGGTTTGACCGCTTTGAATCCACCTATCAGTCCAATCGTCAGGCCGAGATGCTTAGGCTGGCCGGTGTGTTTACTGAGTTCAAAGCGGAACTACTGAAAACGAGTGAAGGCCAGCGATTGGCGAAATTACTCATTTATCTTGCCGAAGCTGGAAATGATCAAAAGATCGAAATCTGGAAGGGCGAAAACCCATTTGAGCACGGTGTGTACAACGTTGGCGCGATTCTATCGACAGCGGCTCATTCTCAGGACCTTCAAAAACTGATCCCTAATGATTTGATTAGAAAACAATTTACGACTAGTTACAAAAATTTATTTATTCAGCAGCAACGTATGGCTGCCAATCATGGCATCAACGCCAAAGCTGAAACTGAGTACCGCAAAATTGCCACTGAAATAAGAAACAAAAAAATGGCGTCCGTCTTTCGCCGAGTTTCCAACGAAAAAAATATCTGGAAGATTTTAGAAGACTATCAAACAATGCCAGAGGCAGCACCCATTCAGCAATTTATCGATAAAACAATTGCGGATAATCGCCGCGATTTTCACGATGTCGCTCCATTTTCGGTTGTGGCGCAAGAAAACAAGGCTGGTATGATTAAAACACGGAAAGTATTTGATGCCAAAACTGGCCAAATGATAACCACAGGGTCGCGAGCAAATAGTTGCCATATGTTTTACAAACAGGCATTGTAGACGCAAACTATTTTTTTAAAGGTAAGGAAGCCAATGCGAATCCTGCATACAATGATCCGAGTCAATAATTTGGAAGAGTCTCTTAAATTTTATACTGAAGTGATTGGTATGCAGCTTCAATCACGTCAAGATTACCCAGATGGAAAATTCACTTTGGCTTTTGTGGGATTTGGCTCCGACAAAGATCAAGGCGGATCCATTGAGCTCACTCACAACTGGGATACATGCAGCTACACTCTAGGAAATGCCTACGGTCATGTCGCATTGGCCGTGGAAGATATCTATGGATTTTGTAACCGAGTTAAAACTCGCGGCGGAAAGGTGACTCGAGAGCCAGGGCCTATGAAGCATGGAACAACAGTGATTGCGTTTATTGAGGATCCGAATGGATACAAGATCGAGCTTATAGAAAAAAAGTAGGAACGAAAGCTAACTAATATTCTCTCATATGGGGCATTTTTCCCTAAACTGTTTTTTTTGGGATCGCCCAAATAACCCCAATTATTTTTATGTCTGTTTTTGCCACGCAATCTCAGTTAAAGATATCTGACAAGGAGATATCTTATGGGAATTATTGGAACGATCATTATTGGATTTATCATTGGACTCGTCGCCCGGTTTATCAAACCTGGAAGCGACAACATGGGATTTATTTTGACCACCGTTCTGGGAATTGTCGGTGGCCATTGTCGTACTTGCTGTCTTGCAACTACTTTCTAAGAAAAATTAAATTAATTAAAGGAGCTTAAAAATGAAAAAAACAAAAAATACCTCTCAGAAAAAAATCGTCAAATCATCAGTAAAGTCAGTCATCAAATCAGCAGCTAAACCTAAAGCGCGAGCGACAACTACCCGAGGGAAAATTGCAAAGCCAAAACCTAATCTAATAAAACAGAGTTTTGAAAAAATCGCAGAACAAATCACAAATTTATTTAAAAGTCGTCCAAAAGACACAACGGCAGCAATTAAAATGGATCACGAAGCCCTAAGAAATTTTCTGGGCTTACTGAAAGACACCGGTAGAGATATGACTGAGCGCCGTCGTGCCTACGACGCGTTTTCTAGCCTGCTAAAATCACACACCAAAGCGGAAGAACAAATTATTTACAAAACCGCTGACAATATGGTCGGAAAAGAAATGCACATCAAAGTAGCCGAGGGCTATGTTGAGCACCACGTCGCCGATGACCTGATGAAACGAATCGAAGCCACAAGCGAAACTCTCGAGTGGAGTGCTCACGCTAATGTACTCGCTGAAATCGTTGAACATCATCTAAAAGAAGAAGAACGCGATCTTCTTCCGCTAATTCAAAAATCGGCTACGGCAAAAGTCGATATGGATATGCTTGTAGACTACTTGGCCGTACGCGCGGAAACGCAAGACACGGTGACAGATAAAAATATCGGATCACTAGAAATGTTGAAAAGCTAAATGGTTTGGGGGCCACTCTCTATGAGCGGCCTTTGTCATTACTCGAATTATTTTTAAATTATTGCGGACCGATTTTGTCGATCGCGATTTCATCTTTGCAACCGCGGATGTAACCAGCCGCCGATTTGTTTAATAGATCTTTGACAGTGATTTTAGTTTCAGCCGTTTTTGGATCTACTGTACTTGCCGTCAAATTGATCTGAATTTCTGTCAACATTGAACCTTTACAAATAAGAATAAACTGTTTGCTAGCACCTTTACCGAATGAATCATCAAGTGATTTCAGTAAGTCTGCTTTTTTCAAATTCGTTTTGTTAATGTATTTTCGTACAAGTGCCGCCGTTTTAGACTGATTGAAGTTCTTCAAAATCTTGATTGCGCGATTAAAGTATTTTGAAGAATCTAGGTCCTGACATGTTCCATGTTTATGCCATTCATGGCGCTCTAAACACGAGCCAGCCGCTCGGCTCGGCATTACAGTCTCTAAATCTTTTTCGACAGCATGGCTTGTAATAGCGAACTCTGGGTAGTTACAGAAATCACTTACATTCGCTTTCACTTCGCCGCAAAATCCGTAGTTTTGACCGCAGCTGTTTTTATTTGGCCACATACCATGCAACGTAAAATTCTTAGCTTGGTAGGTTTCCGGTGCGATAAACTGGGACAATTTGCATTCTGGTTTACTGCCCTTGCCTTCACAAAACGCCGGCTGCCAGCTCATAGCAAAAACCACAGAATCGATTTCGCTTTTAGTATTGCAGGCTGTATTAGCTGCGGGAGTCACAGCGCCAGTTGGAGTTCCGGTAGAAGTACCTACAGGAGTTGAACTTGCATTACAAACCTCAGGCGAGATCCCACTTGCGTTTTTGAAGTTCTGTAAGCTTTGCGTGTAATTGATCGAACCATCGGCATTTAGTTTTTTTAGAGACTCATCGTATTTTAACTTAACTTCTTGGCCGTTTTTAAGACCATAGGCAATACCATCTTCTTTGAAATAAAACTTTTGATAGGTTGAAAACGGCTTACTTTTGATACCAAAGCATTCATTGGCCATTTCCATCGACGGAGCGGCTTGGGGAGTAGCATCGGGTTGACTGTCAGCAAAGGACAATGTGGATAAAAACAGAATCGTGGCAAAAAGTAATTTCATGGGACCATCCTCGTTAAAGGAGGCTTTATTAGCAACATCTGGGCCGACATCGGACGCCTGCCTATTGATTTAAATTGGATATAATAAAGACAGTGACAAAAACAAGGGGCAGAACGGCCCCAAATAAACTCTAAATTAAAACACCCTAGCTAAATACTACTTTACCTGATTGACGGAAGTGACCGTAGAGTCTTTCTTGGTATTGATTTTTACGACATAGGTCCGAAGCGCATATTTATCAGATTCTTTCTTTACCATTTTTAAAATCATACTCAGAGCTTCGGTGCCATTAAAGTTGGTGTCCCTGTTTTCATTCTGCTTAGCAAAGACTTCTTTTAAATTGTAGCGACCAAAATCAGAAATAGTTTTTACATTGACCACTATGGTAGCAATCCCATTGATTTCAGAAGCACTCTCTACCTTTACTTCCGTCTGAGCGCTGATAATGCTTACAAATCGTTTATGAAAGATAGGTTTATCTTCTAGAATTGGCCGCGCTTCATTTAGAAGCTCGGTTTCAAATTTTTCTTTTACAGCGTCTACGGCTATGTCTTTTTCAGAATTCCAGAAACAGCCACTTAAGATCACGAACGCAATAAAAATTAGAATTTTTAAAACCATGATGTTATCTGAACATCAAAATGGCTCAAAATCTACGATTAATTATTAACGTGCACCCTGCTCGATCCATTTTTTTACCAACGACGTTTCTTGGCTAGTAATATCTTTCGAGGTGCCTTCATTTAATTCTTTTCGTGGTGGCATCCAGCGCGTATCACGTCTAGACGCCTTGTCTTTCAGGAGCGACAAATAGAGCAAGCTTGTCTCAGGATGGCCAATAACGATCAAGGCTTGGCTAAATTCGTTCTTTAAGTTTACCATTTCATCGCGGCTGCCGAATACTAATTCATCGGCTTTACCTTCGGCTTTGTGGCAACTAACGCATTTTTTATCTAGGATCTGTGACTTAATAAATGCGTAATCGATAACACTGGGCTCTGGAATTAAGGGCTCTGTCGTCACGGGCACCGTTGGACATTGCCCGCCCACAACTGGCGGAACGGGCTTTGGCTCTACCGCTGGGTCACTACCGCTTGATCCTGGTGCCAGGCTCGTAATCCACGCGGCAATCGCCATTACTTCATCACCGGTCAATGGTACGTGTTTAGATGTCGACGGTGGCATCGCTTTAACTTTTTTGCGAATCGCTGGGTAGGCAGCGACAGATTGATATAGAACGCTGTTATTTGGATCACCCGCAACGACCAAATCTCCTGAATCCGAAGTGCCGCGTGCAACTTCAGCTTCGGTCGATAGCGGAATATCTTTTGCTTCTTTGTCGCCATCAGGATTGTGGCAGCCGATACATTTTTTTTCTAAAATATTAGCTTTGATCGATTCAAACGACGGATCGATCTTAGTTACTGGATCCAGCTTCTGATTTGTATTCTGATTACCCGTATTACCTAGGCCCTGCGGCTCGCTAAACTGACTGCAACCGATAAATAAAAAAGAGAGCGATATCGCCCATCCCAAAATTACCGTCTTCATAATATATCCTCTTTTTTAGCGTCTCTTTTTGATTCCGAAGACTCTACGGGTTTTAGACTCATCAAATATGTAATTACGGCGCGTAAGTCTGCCGGTGTTAAACGGGACGTTCCTTGATCAATGACGCTTTCCATTTTTCCGGTGACTTCGGTTCCATTTTTACTGGTCGCTTCTAGCAAAAAGGTTTCCCAGTCTTGTGCCGTCCATTTTCCTAGACCAAATTTCTGACTAGAGGTAATATTGGACGCGGCTTTTTCGCCCGCACCGAGCTGTGAACCACTCATCCATTTTTTCCACTTAAAATTTCCGATTTGATCACGAGGTGTGTGGCATTGAGCGCAATGTAAAGGACCTTCTACAAGATAGGCGCCGCGATTCCATTCCCAGTCGCGTGTCGGGATGGATTCATAGGGACCGCGAGCTTTAATAAAATTATCTTCAGAATACGCTACGGCATCACGAAAGTTCGCAAGTTTCCACGCACTGATAAATTCACGAATATTGAAAGGAAATTTCAATTCGTGTTTTTTTGATTCTTTTTTTACTGCGGGTCGAGAAAAAATATATGCTTTGATTGCTAGAATATCGGTATCCGACATTTTTGAATACGATGAATACGGAAATGATGGATAATAGTTACGACCATTGGGCGCAACCCCACGACGAAGTGCCCGTATAAAATCATCGTCAGTCCAGCGACCTATACCAGTATCTTTATCGGGAGTAATATTGGGACCGTAAAACGTGCCAAAAGGTGAATCAATTTTATAACCACCAGCCAAAAAAGCGCCGCCTTTTTCAAAGTGGCAATCACGGCAATTTGAAATTTTAAATAGGTAACTGCCGTACTTAATTGTCTCCTCGGGGCTCAACACTTTACCTTGCAGAACACGAGGCAAAGTTGGATCTAAAACCGGTTCGGCACGACTCACTTGCGCGAAAATCTGCGGAATTAAAATGAGGAGGAAAAGAAATATCTTCGGCATAGCCGTCCGAATGTAGCATGTCACCTGACTTAGGCCATGCGATTAATAAGTCGACAGGGCATATTTTCATGGTTTCGATGTCTAACGACATGCATAGGCCGTGCGACGACTCACTCTAAAATTGCTGTTTCAGATATTCATTCACCTTACGACACATCGACTGATATTCAGCGGCTTCGGCCTTTGACCATCGTTCACGATGGTGCTTCTCAAAAACTTCCTTAGCGTACGGAATTGGGAACCAAACACCCAGTCTATCGAAATTCTCAAAAATAGCTTGGTCATATTTAAATCGTGCTTCTAAGTGCCTGTACTTCTCTTGTAGGCCATAGAACTTAATATCTCCGAACAACTCGGGATGCGTGTTTTGTAGTTGTTTGATCATTGATGCGATCAATAACTCATCGATCGTTGCTGTCCCATCAAAGTAGGCGTTAAAATATTTTCCGATGTAGCCAGGCGCCATTACATTTTTCGTAGCATCCTGATTGTTATAGCCCGCGTGATTGTATGAATAACGAATGTCCACATCATTCAATTTTAGCCCGAAAAGCTGGAACAACTGACGATAGTCCATTTGCAAGTGGTCCTTACGACGCCATTTTGTCTTATCTGAAAAACGAGATAACACTGTATTTTTTAATTCCGCGTCGCTGGACGCTAAATCACATTGCAACAGAGTATGTAAAGCCAAGCCAGCTAATTGATCGTAATCTTTATATTCACGCATCTTTTTAAAAATAAATTTTGCATTCATACGATTATATAGAATCCCTAAACGCAGTCCCGGACGAAATGCAAATGAGCGTGAAATATCTTTTGCTTTTTCCGAGCTATCTTGACGGTACGGGTATGTGTCCCACATCGACAGATTGTAGTTCTCTAAAGGCAAAACGCCTTCAAACAATGGGCTATAGCGAGGGTGATCGTTTTGTTCTTTTCTAAACTGAACAAAATCGTCAATTTCTTTGTTTTGAGTTTCGATCGAGCGATTTGAAATCTCGTCATTATCTGAACCATAAAATGATGGCCAGTCAGGGTACATTGAAAAAATCGGACGATCGTTAGGACCATGACATTCCTGACACGATTTTGTGGTGCTGATTTTGGGAGGGTAAATATCGTTTAATTCTTCATCTTTGAAATCGACCGCTTTTAAATGAAAATCACTATTTAAAAAATCAAAAGATAAAATATCTAATCGATGTCCGGCTTTCTGGCCTAGTCCACCGCCGTTGTACGAAACACTATACCCGTTTCTTTCATCCCATGTGATCACACGAGGCAGACTGGGATCGGCACTTTGGCTGACTTTCTCTTCTATTAAATGCCCGCGTTCACCTTTTCGTTTTATTCCATGCTTCATCACGAAATTAGAACGCATTTCTTTTGGTAAATAGGGAATCAATTGATCTAACGATTTAACATCGTTCTTTTCCATAATGTCCGCTAACTGAATATCTGACATCTCTGGCTGTGAAAGTGCCGGGGTATAGGCACGCGCCATCGAAAGCCCCAAAAGGCTTATTACAGCTATAGATAGCAGATCATCTAAGCGTTTCATTTCTATAAGTTACCGCACGTTAATTTAGTATGCGCCGTCGATACCGAATTAGACATCGCTGCTGATTTCGTCAGTGAAATGCGGACTTCAACTTTGCCATCTTCTGATTGGAAAACCTCTACATAGTTACCGTCTTTGGCGGCTTCGTCAGAACGTGCTTCGCGTGTGTAGTTTAATGTTTTATCTGGAGAAAATTTAGCTTCTAGATCTTTGGTCCCTTGGATTAACTGGAAATCGACCGTGTTCGTTTGACCGTTTTTAACAATTGCAAACGCACAATCCCCGCCGATATCTACCAATTTACCCTCGGCTAAGCCAGACGGCCCCAGCGCTGCAACCGCAATAGTCATCATTTCAACTGTTGTGATTTTTTTAGTTACCGGGGCATAAGGCTTAGCTAACAATGTAAACGGAATTAACACTAGCCCAAAAGCGACAGCAGACAGTCTCATATGGACTCCTTTAAAAAGATTTAATAAAATCAGAGTCAAAAGTTGCAATTTAGCTGACAAGGTTTCAAAAAAAACTAACGTCTGTCTTTCCGCGCAAATTAACTAAATACCGTATAAACGAGAAAACAATTGGCGCGCTTCTGACGTTGAACTAGAGCCGCCAGTTTGTGCTAAAACTTCATTAAAATCATTTGCGGCTCGTACGATATCACCGCACAGTACACCGGCTCTGTGAACTAGTTGGAAATTTCCAAGCGCACCAGAACTATCATTTTCCGAGGCTCTTAGCTTTCGATAAGCCGCAGCCGAAGCTCCTGGGTGAAACTCATAAATTCTGTTGATTTGTTGAAACACGGCGCGCGCGTCTGACGTTGAACTAGCGCCGCCTTCACTTCGAATGAGTGAATTAAAAATTTCAGTCGCCGACTTATAGGAAACGTTACGAGTTTGAACCATATTCGCCACAAGCGAAAAATTCCCTGAAGCATCGGCTATTCCGTTTTCGTACCTGACTAGCTCAACAAACGCAGATGTAGCTTCGTGCAAAGGACCTCTTATTTTGGCCGCGCTAACAACAGATTGAAATACAGCGCGAACTTCACTTGTCGCAGAGGCGCCACCTGATTGTTGCTGGAGATATATGAAGTTATCCGTTGCATACTCTAAACTTACGCCTAATTGTCTTGAAGCGTTTTCAACAACATTTAAGTTACCTTCAGCATCAGCTGTCCCGTTTTCGTTCGCTTGAAGTAGGCGAAAGGCATCCAATCGCGAATAAAACTGCGCACAAGGGCGTCCTTGAGGCATACCGCAACGATCGTGAGCCATAGCCGTGTTAAAAAAACTAAGCATAACTGCAGAAATAAGGACTGCTTTTTTCATTAAAATCTCCTGGGTTTTATTAAGGCGTTAAGACATATCGAGAAATCATGCCGTCCTCACCTGTCACTTTTTCAACAGGTAAAAATGTCAATTTGACCTCCTTGACGTGGCCTATGAATCGCAATACTAACTAACTGGTGCCAAAAAACTCATTCCCGGGGGAATTTATGAAATCACTTATATTAATCTCTGCGTTTTTATTTAACGCAGCTCTAGCTAATGCTCAGGCGGGCTACGCCTGCGTTGGTGGTTATTTATACAAACCAGATAGCAGCAAAGTGTATGTCGGAGCTTCCGACTGCAATAGCGCTATAATCAAAGGCACTTTCGCCTGCGTAAGCGGCTACCTTTACAAACCAGATGGTGACAAAACGTATGTGGGGGCTCGCGATTGCGAAGCCAGCAACCTAGGCGGCGGCTATGCGTGTGTGAGCGGCTACCTTTATATGCCAGACGGTTCAAAATCATACGTTGGTCAATCCGACTGCAACAACGCTAACTTCGGGAAATAATTATGACACCTACAACAACTACGAATTTAAAATGGGTACGCGCTGAAGACGGAATTATTGGCGGCATTTGCCTTCAACTGGCTCGTGAATTAAAGATAGATCCATGGTTAGTCCGCGCGGCTTGGCTAATGACAGTATGTATTTTCGGAACGGGTTTGCTGGCCTACATCGCATTGATTATCGCACTTCCGCGCACAGATCGCTTGGATAAAGCGAATGAAAAGATGGTATTAGGTGTCTGTTTGCGATTATCGCAACGAGGAGATTTAGAAGTGGGCCTAGCGCGCTTAATTGCCCTTCTGCTACTTGTTATTTCATGTGGCGCAGTTATCGTTGGCTATTTCATTCTGCATTTCCTATTGCCTAAGACAGCCCCAGGCCGCACGTTGTCCCAAAGCAAAAGTCTTTTTTAGAAAACTTAACTATAGTTAGATAATAAAAAAAGGCAGACTTTTTAGGGTCTGCCTTTTTCTGTTTCATTAGTTTTTGAAACTGAATTACGAAGTTCTTAATTTATCTAATTCGGCTTGGTGCTTAGTATGTTCAGCGCCGAAACCTTTTCGATTAACATATTCGTCTTCAGTGAAATCATCGACCTGAATCGCTTCCCAACGTAACTGATCGGCTTTCGCCAGCTCGTTGAATTCGTCTTGAGTGATAATTCCCTTTTCTTGAGCCGCTTTAGCCGCAGCCGCACCTTTCAATTTAGGAATTTGTTTTTCTTTAACGGCTTTGCGAACTTTTTTATCAGTCGCTTCAGCCCGTTTAACAACTTCAAATACGTATTCCAATTTACCGAATTGTTCGTCTGTATTCGATGGAACGTAAATTCCTTCCGAGTGACGTTTACGAAGTTCTTGATTGTTCAAGATAGCGGTTGCGATCTTGTGCGTATGACGATCATTCGCTTCTTCAGCAAACGCGTTCATGTTTGACCACATTTTTAGAGGAACACTAAAGAACCAAGTTAATCCCGGAACTTCAAGGTTGGCAAAAAGATTACTGAAACCTTTTTGGATTTCATACAGAGCATGGTTCAAAGCAAAGTGAACAAATGGTAGATCTTCTTCACGACGCCCTTCCGCTTCGTATCTACGAAGAACCGCTGTTCCGATGTACATCCATGAAAGGATATCTGCGAAACGACCCGTAAGTTTCTCTTTAAACTTAAGGCTGCCACCAAGTGCACCCATCGCGATATCTGTCGTGATCGCAAATGAAGCTGAGGCCCATGATAATTTACGATAGTAGCGTGCCGTCGCGCCGCTGACGGGAGCGCTGGCTAGTGCACCACGCGTAACGCTTAAAAGAACCGATCGAAATAAGTTTCTAACGATATGGCCAATGTGACCAAAGAACGCTTTATCAAAACCTTTAACGTCTTTGTTAGCGATTGTTGTCACTTCATCAAATGCATAGGGATGCGCACGAAGGGCACCTTGTCCAAAGATAATTAATGTACGGGTTAAAATGTTAGCACCTTCCACTGTAATACCAATCGGCGTTCCAATGTATAAATGAGCTATCAAGTTTTTTGGCCCACGAGAAATGGCCGCGCCACCCATTACGTCCATACCATCATTGATTAATTTACGAGACGTTTCTGTTTGGTAATACTTTGCAATCGCCGTGATTACAGATGGTTTTAATCCTTTATCAATTGCTCCCAAAGTATAACGGCGCATGGCTTCCATTAAATACGTGTATCCACCCAGGCGAGCCAGAGGTTCTTCAATACCTTCAAATTGTCCAATCGGTACGCCGAACTGTTTACGAATCGAAGCATGAGCACTCACTACTCGCATAAGTAGTTTTGCGCCGCCCACAGCTTGCGCGGGAAGGGAAATGCCACGACCAGCCGCTAGACACTCAGTCACCATTTGCCATCCGCGACCGAAGCCGTCTGTGCTACCAACTACTTGATCCACAGATACGATTACATCTTTACCTTGCGTTGGACAGTTATGGAAAGGAACACCTAGAGGATCATGGCGACGACCAATAGTTACACCCGGAGTTTTTGCAGGCACAAGTGCCGCAGTAATACCCAAGTCTTCACCTTTACCCATTAAATTATCTGGATCGCGAAGACGGAACGCTAGACCAATTACAGTTGAAATCGCAGCGAGTGTGATCCAACGTTTGTTCCAATTTAAACGAATATATAATTTGCCATCATCACCTTTAAACAGAACACCGTTTGATGTGATAGATGCGGCATCAGAACCTGCCGTCGGTTCTGTTAATCCGAAGCAAGGGATTTCTTCACCCGAAGCTAATTTTGGCAAATAACGTTTCTTTTGTTCTTCTGTTCCGTAGTGAACTAAAAGTTCCGCAGGGCCCAAAGAGTTAGGTACCATGACCATGATCGACATTGGTAAAGAACGACTTGATAACTTGTGAACAACTTCGCTGTTCGCCATCGCCGAGAATCCAAGTCCGCCGTATTCTTTAGGAATAATCATCCCTAGGAATTTTTCTTTTTTAATAATATCCCATGCCGCTTCCGGAAGCTGTCGAGTTTCCCACAATTTCCAGTCATCAACAGCTGCACACAGACGCTCAACGGGGCCTTCCATAAAGGCTTTCTCGTCAGCGGTTAATTGAGGGTACGGTTCATTGATTAATTTTTTAAAATCAGGGTTGCCAGAAAATAAATCTTTTTCAACCCAAACAGATCCCGCTTCAATCGCGCTCCGTTCTGTATCTGAAATCACCGGCATGATGCCAGCCAAGATTTTCATCAACCAACTAGATACGAGTGCGGCACGCAATGGTGGAATTACAAAAATCAAACTCACCAAAAAATATACAGCGACAACTGCTACGGGAGCACCAAAGCCCCAAAGAATAGCTGAAACACCAATCGTCCACATGATCAACGGTGCCCCTAAAAAACCCAGTGCCGCAACCGCCAGGATAGATCCGATAACGGCATACGCCATTACCCCATCCTGTAGGAAGAAGCCCTGATACAATTCTGATTCCATATAACCTCCAAATATTAAAAAATTTAATCCTATTTTTGTTTTTTATTTCTAATTTTACTTTTAAATTTACCGCTACTTTTAGTTTTAGTGCTAATACCTGCGTCTTGTTCCCGAGACATACTTAGCAACGTGTTAAATGCCCGTTTTAAGTGAAGTTCTGCCTTAGGATCTTCCAGCATACGCTTAAAATGAAAATAGCCAAGCACATGCGAATACATAGACCAGGCGAACAACTCGATATCTAGATTTTTACGAAAATGCCCCTGCTCGACCGCTATACGAGCCGCTTTTTCAACGTTAGCCACAAGATCTTTCTGGACGTTTTTTGCAAAGTCGCGCAGGACACCCGGGCGATCGTCTAACTCAATGGATGCCGCGATCAAGATTCGTCCACCTTGAAGAGTGCCGTCATCATTTAAATGAGCTAACCAATTCTTCATCATGGCTTTTACTCGCGGTTCACCCGGAGCATATTTAAATGCCGGCCTTAGCACGACATCGACAAATTGATCGCGAGCTTTTTGCAATACTTCCAGTTGTAGTTGATCTTTACCACGGAAATGAGCGAACAATCCGCTCTTTGACATACCAACCGCTTTGGCTAATTCACCAATAGTCAAACCATCAATGCCATCGCGACTGGCGATTTTCACCGCTGTCTCAAGAATGAGCGCTTTAGTTTGACTCGCTGACGGCACGACGTACTCCAGTAAAACAAGAATAGCACGACCGTTCGTTCTGTCAATATTAGCGAACGGTCGTGCTATTGCGAAACGCGTCGAAAGGGAAAAATGTCTCATCTCGGGGCACTTAACTAGCATTATGTGATTCGTCAGGTAATAATGCGCAGTTTAGCGACAGCTTATCGAATTTTTGGCCGAGCTAAGCTTGCCAACGTTGAAAAAAGTAATAAAAAAAACGCCTTATGCTCGCGCGGGCTAGCGGCCCGCCGCCGCTATTGTGGCTCAATTAAAAAGGCCGCGCTGCCATTACGAGGCAACGTCACGGGGAATCCATTATCTTTCAGCGACTGGGCCGAAACAATAACAACATCATCCGTTAGCACGTTTTTGATCTTAAAAGTCTTCGTTTTTTTATCTAGCAACGCCTCTTTTATTTTCACATGAAACTGAGTTTCTTCTAGTTGCCCAGTTTTCACCGTAATCCACAATTTATTATCGCCTTGAGCTTTTCTACCAAAAACTTCTACGCGTGGAATTTTCTCGGCGATTTGAAAATTAGGAACGACCTCTGCCCTGGCAAAAACATCGTCTAGAATTTTTCTGCGCGCAGGGATATCGTTAATCAAAGCGTACACACCGGTGTTAAATGCATCATGAATTACAGCACCGATTTGGATTAAATTACCACCGCCGAGAGTTTGAAAACGATACCCAACAGTCGCATCACCCGACTTTAATATCGCCGAGGCCGCTAATACTCGCGTGATATCGTACGTACTGACCGATGCGGCCATCGCATCAAAGCCACCGGTTGCCGTTTGAACTTTAACCGCACCGCTGCCTATGGCAACGCCTATGCTAGTCGGAGCGCCAATTTTTTCAGCGATACTATCACCCACAAGACTGACAACAGTTCCACCGTTTTGAACATAACTAGCTAACCAGTCGACAAGCTTTGGATTGAGCGTGCGACTATCCTGAACAAAGATAACTTTGTTCGTTGCCAGCGCGCGGGTGTCGTTAATCCCCCAGTGATGAATGCTTGGAGTCACTCCTGTTTGCATGATATAGCCAAGTAATCCGGCCGCATAATCAGAGTGCAATTCGCGCGAATCAATTCCTGGGATTGGACTTGGTACCACACTACCTGAGTCCGCAATGATGGCGACTTTATCTACAATCGATGTCGTCCGACTTAAATAAGTGCCGTAAGGCTGGATAATTTTCTGTCCGATCATTTTAACAATGTCAAAATGCTCCGTCGGTTCACCCTTGCCATCGATAGGCGCGCCAAAATGAAGATCTTCAAGTTCTTTTGAATTTTCAAACATCACTTGTTTCGGATTCCATCCAGCCATTAATTCACGATCGACAATCGCTTGCAGTTCGATCCAGAAAATATCGGGCAGTTTGTCCATCGCTATATCTTTAAAACGTGGATCTTTGTGGAGCTCTTCATAAAGTGGCTTAACCTTTTCCTTCGCCCAGTCGACTTGCCAGTTGTTGCCTTCATTTAAGTAATATAGGAACAATGCTTTCATACCGCGGCCAATGAACGTTAAGTACGTTTGCTGGCGTGCTTCTGGCGAAAGAATCGTTTTACCAAACCAACCTGTATGAACCTCTGGTCCAACAACGGCTTCTTGTTTTTTACCGAGATAGTGCTGACTGGCCGAGGTCGCCGCCAATACATCGTAGTCTGATTTATGTGGCTGATTGTAAAGAATATTGTCTTCCGTTGGGAATGTTTTCGGATACACGTTGATTGTGATCATTCCTGTTTTTTTATTGCTGCGATACTTATAATTCGGCAATAACCCATTCTTTGGTGCATTAAAACTTTCTGCCAAAGTGAAAATCACGTTCGGTTCTTTAACTCCGACCTCGCCCCAAATTCGTTTTACTTTTTTAAGGTATTCAAAAATATTGTAATCTTGAAATCGATACCAGTCTTGATCTTGAACCAAGTTTTTGTCTGGCACTGTTGGTGGTTTCACTGATGCCCAAGTCGTGAATGCGGTCCCTTGCGCTTTATTCAAAGCAGCGAGACTGCGATATCGATTTTTTAAATACGTTTGGTAGCGAGCGATAGAGTTTGGTCCGTAGTCATGATTGTAAATCGATTGCCATTGATAATTGGTCTCGTTGTCTAGTTGTAGAAATACAGCTGGCTTGCCTTTACCGACAACTTTACCCAAAACTTGTTCATTCAGGGCTTCAAACCATAACTTTGTATGTCTTAAGAAATCTTCGTTGTGGTAATCGTACAATTTTGTGTACTGACCTTTTGAATTTTTCATGTGACTGTTCGGATAGGCGTTGTGAAACCATTCCGGTACGGCGCCGAAACCTAGAAAACCCCATTCGGCATTAACATAGGGACCCGGGCGAATCATGATCCGTTTAATTCCGCGATCCTCCACCATTTTAAGGAAAGTTAAAATATCGCGTGATGGGTAATCGACTTTGCCATCCACATCACTGTCCGCCTTACCGGTAAAATCAAACTTTCCCGGTGCGTACTCATGAAAATCCCATGGAATATAGAAACTGATCGCGTTCATGCCGGCTTTAACCATGTTATCTAGACCATTTGCCCAGATTTTTAAAACCTCGTCGCGTGATAGATTTTTCCCATAGCCACCGCGCAAACGGAAGTACTGAAATTCGCCACCATACAAGTTTGGCTGAGGTTCGCCATTGATCACGATCTGATTCTTTTCAATTTTGATTTCGTTTTCCGAGCGATAAAACGACACGCATTGATTAGCTTCGGAGACCGATTGAAAAAGCAAACTAGTCATGACTATATAAAGAAAAGCTCTCATCTGGACTCCTTTGAAACTAATTTTTGATCAATTAACTGGTACAAGTACTATAAATTTTTCTGAACATCTTGATTTTGTAATAGCGCGCGGCCACTGGCCGACAAACCGTCGGAGGAACTCATTTGCAGTAATGACAACGCAACCATGCCTTGGTTAACAGCGATTTGCGCTGGCACAATAGCATCCGTTGAATCTTTGGCCAGGCTCATCCCGTCCATCCAGCCCATCTGATCTAGATATATAGCACGACCATTATGAGTCATTGTCTGAATCTGTTTTATAATCGGTATAAAATAGTCGGGCGCTGTTGTTGCGGCCATAAACAATGCGTAAGGCGTAAATGTCATATCCCAGTTCGCTTCATAATAGGGATTATTTATATCTTTATTAATTGCGCTGACTAGATCCTTGTTACCCGCTTTATCAGTGTAGACAGGTACAACATCACCATTTCCAAAAATAACAATTTTAGTGACGCCGGGCGAATGCGCGGCTGGTACTGCCAAGCCTCTACGCTGACCTTCACTAATCATGTGAGAACCCATCGCACGGTATATTTTCTTTAAAACAGGCGAATAGTTTTCTTCACCCACAAACATTTTAGGAAAATACAATTGAAATGCAGATCCATCCCACAAGCGCAGCAATAGACCATCTTCAGTCGATCGCGTTTCTGTAACTAGCCACTTGATTCCTTTTTCGATAATATCGGGGCGATTAGCATATTCTTTGAATATCCCTAGCGCCCAGCCGGCTGTGTACAAAATCCTAGCTTCCGAACCTAAATAAGAAAAATTATAAGTATCGCGAACCCAAACGCCGTTGAAATAAGTAAAGTTACCACCGATAAGGCCCGAAATGTTATCGACAAACATCGAAAAATCCATGCGTTCAAACAACTCGCGTGCCATTTTTCCAATTGGCAATTCGGGGAATTTCTCGGCCACAGTCCAAAGTGAAATTGCTAAATGCAAATTGTCGATCGACGATAAATTCCGATTTCCAATAATCTTAACGTTTTCTGCCGAATACCAACTGAAAAACAAACCCGATGAATGACGATCCATTTCTTTGAGCGACGACAAGACTTGAGTTAAATTCGTTTTGGCTTTCTCGGCATGCTGAGAATAATTCATCAGTTCGGTATTTACCAATATATCGACGGCAATATTAGTTCCCGAAGTGTACTCGTTCAGCGGTTTTACATGAGTGGTCGATTGCACCCACATTATATCGCGCACTAAAGAACTTTTCCCGCGCATACGTTCAAGACTGTTGATGGTGTCAACAAGGTAGGTTTGAATGTTCTGCGGAACAACTCTATAAGCGCCTTGGTAAAACTGAATGCAGGAAGAGCCCGCTGCCAATGCAAAGGAAGTGGATAGAAAATAGACAATGAGAGTTTTAACAACTACGTTCAACATACTAGTCACGGTAGAGCATATACTAGCAAACGCTTGACCGTTATATTCGCACTCGGCAGACTCGTGTCCTGCATTTGTAGGTTTAGAGATCACAACAAATTAGACAGCCTAACTATTTACGTCCGCGTGAAGACGCCGTAAGAACGCTAAACTTCAGCTAACTATCCACATTTCTGAAACTTTTTCGGTGACCTTTTCCAGCAAAACGGGGCAAATATCGTATAAAATATTCCCGAACAAACTATCTCAATTTTTCTCTTGGTTTGCCTCTTGTTTTTAGTTATCACCTCGGTGGAAACCAAAAAAAGGAGATTTTATGTCAAAAGTATTTTTCGCCGCTTTATTGTCTTTAGCTTCTTACTCATACGCTGGTGTTGAGTGTGATTGTAATCTAGTTTACCCAGTAGTTGGTAATTACGAGGCTAACGTTACTGTGACTCGTGTAACTGGTATTTTTAAAATCGATGCAGACTCGGCCTGCAAAAATGCAGTGATCAGCAAAATGAATTCTATGATCATCAAACCAAAAGTTTACTCTCACCGTTTAGTTAACTGCATCTCGACAGCTCCGGTTGTAACCGAGTAGTTATTTTTTAGAATGAAGATAGCTATTGGACTTCTATTTCTAATTTTAAATGCGTTGGCCATCGAAGGTGTTGCACCAACGGCCAGCGCGAATAAAAATATTCTGATTTTAATCGGCTATGCTGATGATCATTATGTCGATGGTAAGCCTTTGTTGTTTTCACATATTCACCACACGCAAATAGCCTTCGAAACGCAAGCCGTGCTGACTCGCTTCCTCACTGGTTTTCAATTTCAAAAGGATGACTCAGTTTTTCAGTCCGGCAACACGCGAATTACATTGCTGAACGCCAATGTGATCTGCCCGGGCGAAACCATTAGCGAAACTCAACATCGACGTATTTCTATCTGCAGTGATCAACGAGATCGGTCCGATCACATCATGAAGTATCTAGAGGATCATCTGAACCAGTTCGATGAGTTTTACTATATTGGCCACGCCAGAAAAGGCCACGGCCTGGGTGCCGGTCCTTTTACGGATGAGTACACATTCCCGTTTAGGTTTTATAACTCGGTAGAGCTTGGCCATTTGAAGAAAATCGTATTAGCCTCATGTGATAGCACTCGCTATTATTCGTCGCGCCTGTACGCCAACAGCGGCGTTGAATTTCTGGGTATCGAGGGAGATAAACTGTGGATGCAGGATCAGCTGACATTCCTGATTGATAATTTGTTCACGGTACTGATCGCCGATTTCCAAAGAAATATGACCCCTTTGTGATCTAAATCCCCGCTCGATAGTCGATTAGTCTATTTTTTCAGCTATTTTGCCCCTTGCCAGCCCCGCGATATTTATGTATTCTTTGCCGCATCTTTGTCCTTATGGTGGCCATAGCTCAGTTGGTAGAGCATCGGATTGTGATTCCGAGTGTCGCGGGTTCAAGCCCCGTTGGTCACCCCAATTTGACAAGTACTTGAACACGAGACACCTAAATTTTGCGATAAGTCAAACCCAAGGGAATCACCCTTGGGTTTTTTTTGGCTTTCTTCCAGAAAACTGGCCACATAACTACTTCCGATTTTGAAATAAATCTCTAGTCCATCTTGAGTTACCAAAATCTTATCTACCAATGTCCGAATCATCTGAGTCTTAAATTTCATATTCTCACTATCATTTCGGTTAAGAACTATTTTTAGTGAATCTAGAAACGCCTCATAGGTTTTTAGATCGCAGGGAATATCTTTGATAAAGCCATTCTTAGTCATCTCATTTAACTTTTCCTGCGACAATCTTTTCAAACTTTCTAATTTTTCCATCTGCTTAAAAATCGGAGTTGCCGAAATTTCCTTTGGAAGGGCCGATAGCCTTTCTGCTAAAATTTCAATTTGCCGTTCGGTCGAAAAAATAGTTTGGTTATATTTTTCAATTTCTTTTGAACCAGGATTTAGTCGGTGTGACCTTTGAGCCGAATTCAACAACTCCTCTGCAAAATTTTTACTTGTTATCAAATTTTCTAGCTCTCGCCAGACACAGGGCTCAATTATTTTAGCCAATGTCCTGTAGGGGAAACAGCCCCGTTTCAGGCTGGGATCAATGGCCATCCTTTTCGTAGATAAAGCGTGCTCATAATACCCAATCTTTTCCCGCTTACCATGTGCCGATTTTCCAATTAATC
>CAZCHT010000046.1:0-29742 GCA_964498705.1 uncultured Bdellovibrio sp.
TCCGATGAAGATTTTCATTTTATTCCTTTTTACTGTTATCAATGTGCACGCAATACCTGTGTACGAGTTTTTTAAAATGGGCAGTACGTCGTATTATCAAATTAATTCGGCTAATATAGTTGGTTTTTTTAAAAGGGAATTAAAGTGGCCGTCCAATGCCCAAGCTGACTTGTTTGAATCCTGCCGAAAGAAATACACTCATTTCGGACTCAAATTGTCTGACGAAATAGTGGTTACATTGTTTCAGATTAAATTCAGCCAAGGAAAATCCAATGAACAAAGCATAGAGTACTATTGCCTAGTGGATGATTCGATAGTGAAACAGGTCGAAAAACTGAAGGGTAAAAAAATCAAACTTGAAATAGATCAGTACTATCGTTTCCGATGGGACATATTGAACTCAAGTTTATCTGTTTATTCTGTTCAGAAAACAAAACCGACTGCTAGTCGCGACAAGCCATTGCCCGCTGGTTTCACGCTTTTTCCCCTCCACCTATTGAATCTTGAAACTGGGAAAATAATTTATTTTATGCACGCCGAAGATCGCACAAAAGCCGCTGTTCTTCATCCTTTGATTGATATCAAATACCCAGTGTTGTTGAACGAGCAGAATGATGAATACGAATTCGCGTTGATCGAAGCAAATCCTCAGTTCTTTGAGGTCAAAACGCGGGTTTTATTTAAAGCATTCAATCACGTTTTTGGAATTATACCAGATCGGATTGGATGGCATGACGGGCCTATTGCGGTGATGCCGTGAATTCAAATACGCCTTGGATTTCTCGGAATCCCGCCTTAGAGATGATTCTGTTTTACGGATTAGGTTTTATCGCACTCTTCGTATTTTTTATTATGCCCGGATCAAAAGTGGCTATGTGGCTATTTGTATTCGCAGGGGTGCTGGATGCAGGGCATGGATATATCACTGCGTTTAGGTCATTCTACCATAGCAATCGGTCGTTTCAAAAAAAGGCGATGGCCGCGTTGGTTTTAGTATTTTTGATATCAACACTGCTATTTTATTTCCATGTTCCATACTTATGGACGTGCTTAATTTATTTTACGTTTTATCACCATCTAAAACAAAATATTGGAATTACAAAAATATATGGGCGACTTGTTGGCTTAAAAAACACATTAGAAGAACATTGTGCTAAAATTCTGATTGTGGCCTCTTTTATTATCATGCATACGCGACCTAATTTGGAGTTAAATATTTTTGGAAGTGATGACTTTTTTTTCTTTCCTTTGCCGGTGAGCTCAAAGCCTATGGTTTACTTTATGCTCATTCTAACGATAATTTACCTTGGCCGAGTTTCTTATCTGCTGATGCTAAATAGAACCCAGCTGTCTTATTATTTAAGTTTAGCTGTGCCGGTTACTGTGAATGTAATTTGCTTTCTGTTCGGAGAAAATGTTTTCCAAGTCGTTGGCCCGCTTTTGCTGTATCACGCCCTGATTTATATTGTGATTACCAGCGAAGTCATGAAAACAAAAAATACATTTAAATTTGGTCCCAAATTTATTTTCGCCATGGTCATCTTCGCGGCCATTGGTTTCGGTGTGTTTGAGACAATCCTGTCTGAGCAAGTGGACGGTTTCGATTATTTGAATTATCACGGAGTGAGCCTATTCATTTTGGCAATGATCAATGCACCCGCTGTTTGGCATTACATAATTGACGGTTTTATTTGGAAGCGTAACGACCAAGACTTTTCACAATATATGCGAACGTTCTAATATAGTCTTCAACAGGGAAAACGAGCATATACCAACACAGCATTATCCAGCTAAATGTGCCGACCTCCATTGAAACTGAAATGCCTAAGTGGAATAATAGGCCCAGTAAAAATAGCCAATGTTTAAATCGAGAGAATAGCAGAGGCAGGAACAGAAGCTCAAAAATTAAAACTAGATAATTTGTAAAGACTAAAAGATAGGAATTATTTTTTAAGAACAACGTGAAAAGGTTATCTTTAAAAAACGGTGGCCATAACATCAGCATTTCGAGCGCTTGTCCGTGCAGCCACAGAGCATCCGGCAGCTTCTTTAATCCAGCCAGCAAGTAATACACGCCCAAAAATACAGATAGGATTTGAAGGATATTTTTATCGACGGGCTGTTTAGCAGACGATGGCAAAAAGAATATTTGAATCATCAAAAGTAAATTCACCATTTGTTGAGGCTCATGGATAATATAGGGATTGGCATTGTGGATAGAGACACTTAGGAAAAACAGAAGAACCTGTCCCCAGCGATTTAATTTATCTAACACAAAGAGTCCCCAGATCACGATGGTCACCCCTAAAAAGACCTGAATGATCAACGGTGACTGATTAAAAAAATCAAACACTGTAGGAAAATCGGGTGTCCGCAAAGTCACCATTTGATTTTTTCCAAACCATGACCACGAATCCCTAAGCAGAAAGGATAGGAGCCAGATCTGATGAATAGCTAAAAAATATCGAAATAATTTAGTATTCATTTTTACAAATCCAATTTCTATTCAAACCAAGCTGTAGATCTGTTTCACGAGGTGGCTTTAAGTCAATTCGAAATGAAATCAATTCTGGCTTTAGTTTCTTCAGCTGAAAACAGATGGCGTTTGTGAATCCCAAGGAACCGGCATCGTTCGCCGCGTATTCAGTAAATAACAATATGGGTAAGCGGATTTCATAGAATCCGAGTGAATCCCAGACAAACGGCATCTCCGAATCTTTTGCGGTCCCTATAATTGAAATTTTTCGCTGATAAAATGAAGTGGGTTCAGATGAATCCATCATTAAGGGCATATCAGCAGTAAGGGGAGTCATCGCGACATCGATTCCTACACTAGCAAGCGCGCGCCATAAAATATAATTAGCCGTATCTGGTAAAATATCATGGGCCGATACAACAATCAGGAACAGAAAAATATTTAAGAATATGGGTTTTAATTTCACCATCTGATTTCAGATTTTACCTATATGGATTCGAGACTGTCATGCTCGGTAAAGACCGTCTTGCGTTAATTCTTATTTACTTGTAGCTTTAAAAAAGTGAATACATCGCTAGATAGCCAAAGACTACCTCAGAGACTTTTTCTTTTAGATATTTTTCGATATGTACTTGTTTTTGCTATCGTGGCGTTTCATTTATATGAGTTCACTTTTGATAGTGATGCGTTCCCCATCGAGTTTTCTAAATTTTTGATTTTTGATAAAGTTTCCTTCATTTGCAGGTTCTTGACCTTTGGGGGCCAAAGTTTAATAGCCTTATCTGTTTTTCTATTGGGATTTAAGCAGATAGATAATTCTAAGCTCATAAAGCTATTTCTAATATTTGCTTTGGGCTATATCGCGGTGGTGTTTTCTTTTTACGATGTCGAAAACAGAAAATTGATAGATTGGGACTTGTACCCATTTTTGATAATTTCTTTTTTATCAATTCTGATTCTTCAAAAGTATGCCTTTCTAGTTAAGTATTTCTGTATCATTGGGGTGTCTTTGTTTTTATTGCCTTATCGGGAATTGGCAATGGCTTTGACCGAATCTTGGGCCAAAGAGGCAATTTTTGGGATATGTCACAATGATCACTTTACAAGTTGGCCTCTGGTTCCGTGGATAGGCATGATCTGGGTTTTTTACGGTCTGGGGGAGCTTGCGATGAAGCACTACGATGTCCTTAAGAAAATTACGAAAATGGAAGTGTTAGTCTATTCCGTGATTTTATTTGTGGCGATTCCGCAGTTAAGATATTTTGGCTCGGTCCCGGTCAGTAGTCGGTTGTATTGTTTTGTGCAACTTGCCCCGCCGCTGGTTACCGCCTCGTTTTTAGCACTGACGTTGATTGTGATTAGGTTTTCGCTGGTACATAACATTAATCAGTTTATCGGCGATAGAAAGTATTTTAATTTTTTTACTCGGTCATTTTGGTCGCAAAATCTTGGAATCGCTTACATAGTTCATCTTGTTTACATTGGCTGGGTCAGTGACTTTAAAGAGGTATACTTGGCAAAACCGATTTTTTTGGAATTTGCATTCTTTGGATGCTTTGTTTTTGTCGAGCTAGTCTACTTATTATTTAAAGTCGTATTTAATAGGAGTGTATTTAAAAAATTGCGTCCGGGAACTCGATGAGAATTCTATTTCTCAGTTCGTGCTTAGGCTATGTCGTAAGTTTAGTTTTTATATTTCTATACTTTATAGCCATACAGTTAATGCCAGAATCCCAAGACAAAATTTTGGTTATTTTTAGTTTGGTATTTGTGGCCATTTTCGATGCGCCCCATATTTTTGTTACGTTCTTAAGAAGTCATTTTGATCCAATCGAGTTTAATCGAAGAAAAATTCTGCATATCACGGCTCCCATTTTAGCTCTGGCTATCGCGCTATCGATGCGAAGTTCCCCCAACGGAGCGCTTTTTAGTATACTGCTCGGTTTGTACGGTGCCTGGCATATTACGCGTCAAAATATCGGTTTGGTCAGTCTGTTTCAAGGACAGCGCCATCGTTCAGCCAATTTATTATTTTACAGTGTGTTTGGTTATTTCGTAATGAATAACGAGCCCTCTTCCAAGGAGCTTTGGCTGCAAGTACCTTGGGATCCGGTCATTGAACCGCTTCGCTGGCTCAGTCTGATTGCCGTTATTTTGAGCGGTCTCTACTTTCTTGTTAAATTTTCTCAACACGGTTCACGAACATTTATTTTTACATTGGTGACGTCCGTTTATTTTATCGGACTTACCCATGCTCCCGTTCATCCACTATTAATAATGGCGATGGCGACGATAGCGCATAATATTCAATATCAAGTTCTTATGTGGAAGTACCAAGAACTGAATTTCAAGCCGTGGGTGAACAAAGTATCTTTGGGTGTGTGCTTTTTTATAGGGCTAATTGTAGTTCTTGCACCCGATGATAGTCCTTGGGATATTATCGCATATGCCTATATGGGTACCGTTTTGTGGCACTACTTTATTGATGGCTACATATGGAGACTTCGGCAAGCTCCTGAGCTTCAGAGTTTAACCAAGATTTAAAGAACTTAGATACTTAGCTGCCTGCTATGAAATGCTTATGGAACTGATAAGAAACGAATGCTGTTGAAATATTTACTGTACATTTTCTTTTCGTTTTCAATAAAAACTACAAAATCAAAATCTCTAGACAACTGATTTCGATACCGTCATTAATTTTCATGGAAAAAATAACGGAACTGAGTTATCACACTAACCCTATGGGGAGCTTACATGGCAAATAGAGCATTATTAAGGGGTTTGGTTAGTTCTACAAAGAATATCACCATCGCTCTTATTTTTTCATCTCAGTCACTTTGGGCGCAGGCGCCATCAACGTCAGCGACTGTTATGCCTGGCAACGGAACAACATCTGCCTCTGCAGCGGTTAAGCCGCAAGAGAAAGACAAGAAATTAAGTGGTTCTGTTAAGGTCACAACATTGGGTCGCGGCATTCAAGATAAAAACTTGAAATCAAAAGTGGGTTGGACATTCGTAGAAGCGGGTGTGGATACTGAGTATACAGACTGGTTGGCATTTAATATCGGTGTTGTCGGCCTGTTCGGTGAAGGCGCAGGACAAAACTATCTTTCTGATGAAGGCGGCGGTAAAAGCGCACTATTGTTGGACTACGCGGGAATTAACATTAAGCCGATTCAACAACTCAACTTAAAAGCGGGTGTGATTGGATACCAGATTAATCCACTTTATACAACTATGTCGCCAGGAACTAGCTTGGGTGCTGAAGAGAAATTTGAATTAGCGACTCCCTCTGAAACTTTTAAATTTACGTTGCAAGGTAACCAGGCGGTTCCATCAGTGGGTGTATCTAAAGGTTTAACTCAAGAAGACAAAAATCCATTTTTCTTAGCTGGTTCTGTAATCGGTGAAATCAATGTAAAACCAATTGCGACTACTTTAAAAGTAGCAGGGACTCAATTTAGATTCGGTAATTTGCCAAAGGGCGAAGCTAAAAATTCACTTACTTCTGGTAACTCTGTGAATTCAGTGGCCGGTGTGGGGGATGAAATGCAATATGTGATTGGTTTCGCAGGTACGGAAACAGCAGCGACGCTAGAAACTGATTGGACTTCAAAAGTAAAAACAACTGCTAAAGCCGTGATGATTCAAAATGATCGTATTTCTGAAGCCAACAAAGGCCGCATGGGCCGTTTTGATTTAAGAATGGTTTTTGGAAATATCGCTTTAAAACCGTCTGTAACTGTTTTCGAAGTGGAAGCAGATACAACTCCAGCAGGTTACACAATCTTGTCTAATCGATATAACAATCGTAAAGGCCAAGTTGCTGGGTTGAGCCTAGAGTTAGTTAAGCAGAAGGTAATCTTCTTCGGCAACTACACTAAGGCAGACGAAATTGTGGATAGTCCGTTTTTATCAGATAGAGAAATTTATAATATTGGGGTGGAGGTTAACTATGATCTTTTCTAGAAATAAGGTGAAAAACCTTTTAGGTGTGTTTTTGAGTGCGGGGTTGTTAATCTCTTGTAATGAGAACAATGAACCTCAAGTAAAAGGTGCGAACAATTCGACTTTTTACGTGGATGCTTTGACAGCTAAGTTTACCACTGTGGGCGAACCAAATGCTCAAGGTAAACAAAACAAAAAATTGATTTCATTTGAAGCGTGTTTAAAAGACAATGCGCAAACTAACTCGGTTAGTAACTTGAAATTTGATATCGTTGCTGGTGAAGCTGCGGCTACTAAAGTTTCAGACTACCGTGGTTGCCTTGTGTGGTACGAATTAGTTGATTTTGATCCAGATGCTGAAGTTAAAAATATCTTCATGACTCGTGATGTGAAAGCAACGGAGTCACACTCTGGAACTGAGCAATTGGTTTTCTGGGTGAACCCACATAAAGACACTTTTGAATTTAACCGTCATGGTTCTGCGGGTGGTTCTGCTGCCGCATCTCCGGTGAGTTACAAACTTAGTCGCGATGTTAAAACTAGTTCAATTGCTGGTTACGAATACGATATCTACGTTAAGATCAATGAAGACGTGAATAGCTTGCTTAGCCCAATTCGTCGTCAAGCAGAGATCACAGCATTGCGTTTAGATTTCCGCAATATCGATTACGCTAACATCGAAGTTGATTCAAAAATGAATTTAACGTTCCCATATACATATAAGACAAGCTTAGCGATGGATTTAATCCGTCAAGATCTTGGTAATATCACAGCTGAGAAAATCAAACGTGGTAACTTTATGTTTAACTTAGTTTTCTTAAAAGAGATGGCTAAAGTTGATAAACCATCAGCGTCCGATGTAGTGGCTGCGGTTCAATGGTCAGCACGTCCACGCGGTGATGCGGGTTTAATCGAAGTTCCTATCAGTGTAAAGTTTAGCAATATTGCTGCACTATCAAGCCGTATGAACGTTTTATTAACGATCACGTCTTTGGATTCTCCGGCATTGTTTGCTGATCAAAGCTACGATGGTATGGTTAATGGAATTTCTGCGAATGATAACTTGGATATCTCTTTGATTCCAAATGAAAACAGTGCGCGTGAGTTATTAGAAAAATACGAAGCTGAAAAAGCTCAAAAGCCAGTTCGTAACCTTTCTGCTAAGCAAGTTCTTGATTCTGAAGGTTTCGAATCAGTTTCTGCAACCGCAGTGAAGTTCACGTCTCGCGCAGGTATTTTTGCTAAAGCGACTGAATCAACAGTTGATCTAGCCAAAGTGATCGATAACTTAGGTGAGAATCAACAGTTAACTGATATCGAAGAAAAAGCAGTTTGTGCGGCTTTCTTCTTGGGTAAAATGCAAGGTAACGAGGCGACTTATAAAGATTGTTTAAGCAATCCAAACCACGTGTTGAATGCTGAGATTCGCGAATTCGCGAATTCAGTTGAAGGTAAACCATCAAATATTTCTTTCGGTAGAACTGAAAACTTGAAAATCAGTGCTGCGTTTGAGTTGACTCAAGGTTCTGCGAAAACATCTGGTTACAACCTAGATGCTAACATCGGTGGAAATATCGATGCGGGGGCTTCAGCAGGTATTGGTAAGGCGTTTCCTATCCCAGTTCCGAATGTATCTCCAATCAAAGCAGACGTTGGTATCGGAGTTAAAATAGGTTTAGGTGGTAAGGCATATACAGCTAAAGCATTCGAGAAATCTGAAAAAGGCGCTAAGTCTGTAAGTATCTCTTCTACTGAAGCGGTATCTTCACAGCCGATCGCTGTAACTTTAGATTTAACAGCGACTAAATGTTTACTTGTCGTTGCTAACTCTAGCTACGCAGCTAAATCAGCAGCGATGCCTAAATCTAAATACTTGTGCTCTAAGAATGCATTGAAAGGTCAACGTACTGAGTACTTCTTCTTGTTGAATCATCTACGTGTAGACGGAAACAGTTCAGTAACTGACACGCATTCGGCAGTAGTTAACCCTTTAAGAATGTTAGTTCGCGGTCAAAGACCATACGAATTCTTAAAAGGAATCTTAACTAGCGACAAATTCAGCTACAAATTGTTAGTTGGAATGAACGCTGATCAAGTAACCGAAGACCCAACTAACTTTGTAACTCAAGAAGCTCCCATGATGCTTTCTTCAACTCGCAAAGTTGTTCTAGGGAAATCAGTAAAGTAAGTAAGATCAAAAAAATCGAATCCAAAAAAGCCCTCCCAAAGAGGGCTTTTTTTTTGGCCATCTAAGGTGCCAGGTCCTAAAAAAACCAAATATAGCACCACATAGAAGTAATTGAAGGCAGACGGCGGTTAGCCTGGCACTTTAAATGTCATTCCGAGAGCTAAAAGGTGCAGTCGGCTTTTTTAGGACCTGGCACCTTAGGCGGCTTGTTGTTTGCGGGTGTCTTGGGCGATGGCGCCGTGGACTTCTAGAGGCAGATCAAGGCCACGAATTTTTTGTAGGCCTAGGTTTGTGAATTTGGATCTGTGTTTTAAGTTCACTTTGTTTAGGAAATGCGAGCTGACGACTAAGCCGACTTGGTTGTCTTTGCATAGGCCTTCTAAGCGCGAAGTTACATTTACGGGATCACCGATGATTGTGTATTGAAGTTTATCTTTTGAACCGATAGATCCCAAAATTACGGTGCCTTCGTGAAGTCCTATGCCTAATTGGATTTTAGGTAGGTTTCTTTTTTTAAGTTTAATATTCGTTTGGTTCAGCTTGATATGCATATCAAACGCAGCTTTTAGCATATTCTCGTACACTTGCGGAGAGCCCTCTTCGATAGCGTAAGCCAAGATGCCGTCACCCATGAATTTGTCCACCACGATACCATTCTCGACAAAGACTTCAATCATATCTGAGAAGTAGATATTCAGCATATCTACAACTTCTTGAGGCTTTAATTGCGATGAAATCGTTGTGAAGTTTCTGATGTCAGCCATCATAATAGCGACTTTCTTCGAGTCACCAGAGTAAGAATAAGCCTGATCATCTTTTGCCAAGATATCTTGTGCTACCGTGTCGGAAACAAATGAAGAGAAGCCTTTTAACAAGCGACCTTTTTTTACCAATGTATCTGACAGGCGATTCATTAAATTGAATACCACCGAGAAAAAGCCAGAATTCATCGTATTTGAGCGAAATTTGAAATTTTGAGATTGGATCGATTGTAAGTGGCACTCGACTTCGCGTGAAAGTATCAAGTTTTTATGGAAATCGAAATAGAATATTACCATCTGCCATACTATCACTACGCCAGTAAGGTAGAAGAATTTTTCTTTTTGCTCGGCCATAATCTGTTCGGGATTTTCCCAGCCAGACTGACGGATAAACATAAGGGAAAAGTAACTACCAAAAAATAGTATGATACCAATAACGGGAATGATTTTATTTTTTTGCTCAATCACCCATAATTGAAAGAGACTTTGACTAGAGATAGATTCTTTAAATACACGTTTGCGTGTAATAAATAATAGTTCGGTTTCGATCCATTGCCATGTGGTGACTAAAATCATCGACATGCAAATCCATAGAAACATTTTGATAGAGTCTGCATTTGGACTGATGTCGGATAGATACTTGTCATATATAGTTGAGTTTAAGTAAAAGTTGAAAAAGTGAATCGAAAGGAACGCGACAGGCAGCAAGTTCACAGTTAAAGATTTTGATAAGAAAGTTTTAGGCCACTTTTTGATGGCGTAGAAAAAACCAAACAGAGTAAGTGTCTGAATCACAACCACCGTTACTGCAAACTGCGTAGCGACTTTACAGCCAAATAGGAAACCATGTTCTTGCATGACCGGGCAAATATTTACGCCAAAGTAAGACAGCACTGGAATTAATGCTAGGTGCGAGCAGATGAAGAAGATAAAGCTGATGAGGGAGAACTTCTGAATTCGCATGCCATTACTATCGGTAGACTTAAGTAAAGCATTACGAAATTCTGCTGTGATTTAAGAGTCACACGGTGATTCGGATCGGTGACTCAAGAATTCTTAAAAATTAGGAAGGAAGTGACTCTTTTTGAGCCACATTTTCGGGTTTAGTCGCCACTTCCATGCCTACAGCCGTGTTTGACACGCTCATGCCAAGGGTTTCATCGATAGGAAGATTTAACCATTGAGCCACCGCCATACGTGCATTCTTGATCTGAAGATCTTTTTTAGCCTTCTTGTCGGTCTTTTTACCAACCATGCCTTCGATTGGAGGTAGTAATCCAAAGTTTATATTTGTTGGCTGAAAATGCTTAGCGCGTGTTTCGTCTGTGATGGCTTCCATAATGGAACCCAATGCGGACGCTCGTGGTGGATACGATATTTCGCGTCCGTTGATTTTCTCATCCAAGAATTTAGCAACAAGCACACCAGTGCAGGTAGATTCAAAGTAGCCTTCAACGCCAGTGATTTGCCCAGCGAAAAACAACCAAGGGTCTCTGCGGCTAGATAAGTCTTTATTCAAAAGTGATGGAGTGTTGATAAATAGATTTCTATGAATGCTGCCTAGCTTTAAAAACTCAGCGTTTTCTAAGCCTGGAATCGTGCGGAATAGACGAACTTGCTCACCATACGTCATGCGAGTTTGAAAGCCGACCATATTAAATGCTGTGCCTTCTTTGTTGTCTTGTCGCAATTGAACAATTGCATACTCATCGCGACCAGTTCTAGGATTAGCTAAGCCTACGGGTTTCATCGGACCAAAGCGAGGTGTTTGTAATCCGCGCTCAACCATTGTTTCTATCGGCATGCAGCCTTCAAAATAACTCGTTTTTTCAAATTCCTTTGGCTCAACTTTTTTTGCCGCTTCGATCTCGCGAACAAAATTCCAATACTGTTCTTTATTGAACGGGCAGTTGATATAATCCGGAGTGCCCTTGTCATAGCGATCGGCTTTCCAGCAGATATCCATGTTGATTGAATCCACATCGATAATTGGTGCGATGGCATCGAAGAAATAAAGGAAATTTCCTCCAAAGTGTTCTTGCATAGACGCCGCTAATGACGGCGCCGTTAGTGGACCCGTCGCCACAACAAGTGGACGAGGCAATTGATCCAGGCTGTTGACCATTTCGTCGTACACTTTGATATTTGGATTTGATTTTACTATGCGATCGACGTCCGCAGAAAAACGTTCTCGGTCAACACTCAGAGCTTGGCCCGCAGGAACTGAATTATCTTTAGCTATTTTTAGTATGAAAGAATTTAACTTTTCTGCTTCCCATTTTAACTGGTGAGGAGCGCTGCCTTCGGATTGTGAACCGAACGAGTTCGAGCATACGATCTCTGCTAAATTTGGTGATTTATGCGCTTCCGAGAAATGTTTAGGCTTCATTTCGTAAAGACGTACAAAATACCCACGTGATGCCAGCTGTAATGCGCACTCAGAACCGGCTAAACCGCCACCTACAACATAAATTTCTTTTTTGCTTGAAGCCGTCATAAATTCTTTATAACCTCGCGGGAAATGGACGAAAACGATTTTAAGACTAAATTCAAAGTCAGTAGCCAGGTTCTACAGAGCTTGTTTGAGAATGGCAAGAGTCCTTTGTCTGAGCATTTCTTAAGATGGAAGTTATGGTCCCGATGGAAAGAGTTGATGGGCGACGGTATCGCTGAAAACTCGGAACCCGTTGGCTATTACCAGAAAAAACTCTACATTTTTGTAAAAAATTCAAGCGTCATGCATCACATGTATTTCTTAAAGAAAAACATGATCAAAAAAATCGCCAAAGAATTTCATCCAACATTCGTGAAAGACATTATCTTCACACTAGATAAACGAAGCGTCCCACGCGAAAGCATCCAATCGGATTCGCTAAAAGAAAACATCGACAAAATCCTCCAAAGAGACGCCGAAGAATAAAAGAGTGCCAGGCTACTTTTACGGAAGCGCAGCGTCCGTAAAAGTAGCCTGGCACCGTTAGACGTCGCCGAATTTTTCTTTGATTTTTTTAATTAGGCGGGCTTCCATTTGGCGGACGGCTTCGCGGGTGATACCGTATTTTTCGCCGATTTCTTGAAGTGTTAGTGGCTCTTCGTTGAGCAACCGTTCGTGTAGGATTATTTTTTCGCGTTCTGATAAGTCTGGTTCTAATTCAGAAACTTTGCTTTGTAATAGTTTGATCATTTCTTCGCGGGCGAAGGTGTCTTCCATGGATTCTGATTGAGATTGTTGAAATGCGCCTAGTGTTGGCGAATCATCGCCGTCAACGGGGCGATCTAAACTGACGTCGCGGCCGCTTAGTCTCTGAGCCATGATTTTGATTTCGTCTTCTGGAATTCCCAAGCGCTCTGATAGCTCGTGCAGGTTTTTTTCGTTTGAGAGAGCTTCCAGATTATTTTTTTCTTTTTGTAGTTGGTAGAATAATTTTCTTTGGTTTTGAGTCGTTCCGATTCTAACCATCGAATACTGGCGCATTAAGTATTCTTGGATGTAGCCGCGTATCCACCAAACGGCGTAGGTAATTAATCGCGCGCCCTTGTACGGGTTATATTCGCGAACGGCGTGCATTAATCCAACGTTTCCTTCTTGAATTAGATCTATTAACTTTGCGCCAAATTTTGAATACTCAGCGGCAATTTTGACCACGAAGCGAAGGTTGCTTCGCACCAGCAGCTGCGCGGATTCGGGATCTTTAGTTTCGAAATATTTTTCTGAAATCTCTTTTTCTTTTTCACGTGTTAGCAGAGGGTATTTTCTAATTTCGTTTAAATACAAAACCAGCGGATCTGATGTTCTTGGCAAATGGCTGGACGCAATGGCTACCGCTTTTGATGAAGGGGCCGATACGGGTTCTTCTTTTTGAGGTTCTTCGTTATCTAAATCAAAATCTTCATCGTGAGATGCGTGATAAGCTGCCTCGGCTTTTTCGGCAGCGATTTCTAACGGTGATAACTCTTCTTCTAAGTCATTAGAAATGTCTAACGGAGCCGATTTCTTAGAAACGTCTTTGAACTTTAACTTACTGTCGTCAACGATTTCCGCAGTCACGGATTTTGATTTAATTTTAGGCGCGATTGCCTGTTTGGTCGGTTTCTGAGCCGACCCTTTCAACGAAGTCGTCGGCTGAGAAACCGCTTTCTTTTTAGCCGGTTTCTTTGCGTTTGTCATGATGGTCTAGCCTACGTGTTTTTTGAGCATTTTTTGAAGGCTATCTTGAATCGTCCCTTTAAGGGGAGTCAACAAAAACGGCAGATCTATGTTAATTGTAATTTGGCTGCCACCTGTCGCTTCTTTAACTTTAAAATCGCCTTTAAACTGAGAACCCTTAAGGTCACAAGAATGTGCAGAGTCATTAAATGTGCACTGAACTTTGGGGTCATACTTTTTGATCTCGTCTGTTTTTTCGAAAAAGTCCTTTAGCTTCGTATAGGTATCTGTCACGCCGTGGCTAGTAGGGTAGTCGATGGATATTTTTGGCATTCGCGAATCTCCTTTTTCTTAAACGTACGTAAGCAAAGTACGTCCTGATACTAGAATAAAGCTAGGTAAAAGAACAACGTTTTGACCCTAGCACTGACATGTGTCAGTATTTAGTTTCGTTTCATAATCAAGGATCCATCATGGAAAAATCATCAAAATTTGTATTAGGTAAAAAACGAACTCACTATTGCGGCTTATTAAATAAAAGCCTAGATGGTCAAAAAGTTATTGTTATGGGCTGGGTATCGAATCGGCGCGACCACGGTAGCCTAGTGTTTATTGACCTTCGTGACCGAGATGGATTAGTTCAGGTTGTACTTGATCCTAAAAAAGCGGAAACAGCATCGGCGAAGGATCTTCGTGGTGAGTATGTTTTAGCCGTTGAAGGTATCGTAAAAGTACGTCCCGAAGGCATGCGCAATTCAAAACTAAAAACGGGCGAGATTGAAATCGAAGCCTTGAATTGTGAAATCTTAAATGAAGCGGCCGTTCCTCCGTTTCAATTTGATGATGCGAACGTTAATGAAATGCTTAGACTTAAGTACAGGTATTTAGATCTACGTTCACCAACGTTACAGAATAATTTATTCACTCGTCACAAAGTGGCGCAATTAGTTCGTCGCTATTTATCAGATAACGGTTTTATTGAAGTGGAAACTCCAATTTTGTATAAATCGACTCCAGAAGGTGCACGTGATTATTTGGTTCCTTCGCGTGTGAACTTGGGCCATTTCTATGCACTTCCACAATCACCGCAAACTTTGAAACAGTTGTTAATGATTTCTGGATTTGATCGTTATTTCCAATTGGCTCGTTGTTTCCGCGATGAAGATTTACGCGCGGATCGTCAGCCAGAATTCTCGCAAATCGATATCGAGATGTCATTCATCGACGAAGAAGATATCATCGAGATGAATGAAAAAATGGTTCAATACATCTGGAAAGAAATCAAAGGTATCGACATCGCGAAAATTCCTCGTATGAGTTTCCAGGAAGCAATGGATCGTTATGGTTCTGATAAACCGGACATCAGCTTCGGTATGGAAATCAAAGATCTTTCTAAAGTCGTCGGTACGGCATCAGGCTTTAAAGTTTTTGACGAAGTGATTTCTCGCGGTGGTATCGTTCGCGGTATCGCTGTTCCTAAAGGCGGCAGCTACACTCGAGGTCAGTTTGATAAACTAACTGAGATCGCGAAACGCGCTGGTGCCAAGGGTCTTGTGTGGATTAAATCTGAAGAAAACGGTGAACTTTCAACTCCAATTTCAAAATTTTTATCTAAAGAGACACTAGAAGGTATTTTCAAAACGACAGGCGCTCAAAAAGGTGATGCCTGTTTGATCGTTGCGGATGATTATGATCCGGCCTGCGCGACATTAAGTACTTTACGTTTACATTTAGGTAGAGAACTTAACTTACTAGATCGTTCGAAATACCATTTTCTATGGGTTGTGGATTTCCCATTACTTGAGTACTCACCAGATGAAAAACGCTGGGTAGCACGTCACCATCCATTCACGTCTCCAAAAGATGAATCGTATGATGATTTGATTAACAACAACGAGAAAAATTTCGGCAAGATGTTAGCCAAAGCGTACGACTTAGTTTGTAATGGTTACGAGTTAGGTGGCGGCAGTATCCGTATCTACCGTAACGAAATTCAACAAGCGATGTTTAAAGTTTTAGGCATGTCTGAAGAAGACACGAAAACTAAATTCGGTTACTTCTTGGATGCATTGAAATACGGAACACCTCCACATGGCGGTATCGCCTGGGGCATGGATCGTTTGATCATGTTACTTTGCAACACGGATGCTATTCGTGATGTTATCGCTTTCCCTAAAACAGCGAAGGCTACGGACTTAATGTCTGAGGCGCCAACACCAGTGAATCGTGATCAGCTGAATGAGGTGGGTGTTCGCTTGTCTCCTCAAGCTGAGAAATTCATCGAAGACGCTAAGAAACAAAATTAATACACTCATCTAAAAGCCACTCCCTAAAATGGGAGTGGTCAATCTTGTTCGGAATACTTTCAAAGCTTACCATCTTGATGAAGAACTGGCTTTATATGTAGTGGCTGATCGTATTAGTTGGTCGCGGCCCCTTTCGTGCAATTGCAAGGTGCATATGGCAATGCCCAGATCTCTAAGAAATTTAGCTCCATCTTTGGGCGTATTGGCGCTTGGGTTGCTTTTCATGAGCGTTACGGCCAATACTAAGCCTAACTGGTGTAAAGAATTTTATCAGCCGAGTGACAAAATACTTTTAGGTGAGGGCAAATTTGCAACAGTTTTTCTTTACCCTAAATTACCTGGGAAAGTTAGATTTGCCCAAAAGGTCTATCAAGACCCAAAAATTTGCCATGAGGACGTCGCCCTAATGGTAAATTGGGAAAAAATTTTCTCCCAAACTAATTCAATTAAAGAAGGCGGCTTTTCTTTAGCTAAATATAGAAACACTAATCGATCACATATAGCCGAAGTCCAATATATAGAAGGTGAAACGTTGAGAGCTAAATTGCTCGATCTTAGAGTCAGTGAAGCTGAAAAGGAAGTTTTTCGAAATGCATTCAATTCTAATATCGCAGACGCCATAAGACGTTTTCAAGAAGCATCTTACGACCGAGTTAATGTTGATGAGTTTAAGCCAGGCAGCCAAGAGTATGAAGTTTTTTTCCGAGATAGTGAGAATGACGGAACTTCAGTGTTCATAATCTATCTTGATTTTGATTTTCTAATAGTTAAGTCTGATAACATCATTATTGAAGATCTCACAAAGCGGATGTTTGTGATAGACCCGCGATAAAGATTGGCTCCAAAACGAAAAGCCTTAGACTGCACCCTTCCATCCAAACTTTTAAAGAAACCAAACCAAAGGTCCAGTAATTCGGCTTAAGACTTTAGCTTTTCCGCCTTTTGACCGAGCTAAGAAATGCCATGTGTTTCAGGATGAGACATTTCACGAAAGTGATTAAGGTAAATTTCACAGGAGGTGAAATATGGAAAAATTAAGTTCGATCTTGCCGAAAAGCCCGCGCACTCAAAATGTTGATAATTCTAAAGCGCAACCCGCGCGCCCTGGAGCTCCTTTATTAGGTCGCCCCGCAGGCAAAGTAACTCAAAAAGTAGTATTTGATGATGTGGGACCAGAAACGATTGCGAAAGCATCGGTGCCAGATTTGTCTTTTGCTGAGAAATTTTCTGTGATCACTCCAGAAGATAGAGTCAGTATTAAGTCTGAAGATGAAGGCCCAGAAGCCAAATTATCTGGATACACTCGTAAAGGCGAAATGCAAAAAGTAAAAATCGCTGACGAAGTAAGCCGAAAATTTGTGAATCTGAACACGGCAATAGATAAAGATAAATCACTCAGCGAAGATGCGGTAACTAAGTCTATTGATACAATGGAAATCGCAGCGTCTTAAGCGACCCATCGATCTAAAAGGAATCCAGATGTTTCAAGGGATGTAATTTGATAGGCACCTTTGAAAACTCTCTTTCCATTTGGTTCTTTGGATAGGACAAGTATTCCATCTAAACTTAAAAAAATGAGTTTGCGAATGGCTTCGAGGCTCCATTGTGGTGCACCCATTTGAATTAGCATTTCTAACCTGATCAGGGCTTGTTGAGGATCGCTGGCATGCAAAGATCCAAATGATCCGTCATGTCCGGTTGATAGCGCCATCAAAAAATCTTTAGCTTCAGTTCCCCGAATTTCACCCATAATAATTCTATCTGGCCGTAGACGCAGTGATGATTTCACTAAATCCGTTTGAGTGATGTCGACTAGCTGTGATCGTTGGGTGCGTGTTACTAGTTTGATGCTGCATGAATTGATACTTGTAATCTCTGGTGTGTCTTCGATTACGATCGAGCGACAATTGTCCTCTGTTTGATCGAGCAAAGCATTGATCACCGAAGTCTTCCCGCAACCCGTGGGACCAACGATCAGAAACCGTTTTCGCTTTTCAATTAGATTTTTGAAGAAAAAAATATCCTCATCGGTGCACCAGTTTTCAGTGCGTAGTTTGGCCAAAGTCCACTGAGAATTAGGGTGACGGCGAATACTGATAATTGAATTTTTCTGTGTTAAGCATTCATCCACCATGCAAATACGAAACTGTGACATCGTACGATCTAGAACAGGGGATTCTTTGTCGATAATGCCATCGATGCGCAAAAGAAGTTTGTTCAAAAATAATTGATAAGTGAAATCACAATAGAATCGATCATCGATGCGAACAAGGCTGCCGGCAGTTTCAACCCAGATATCATCTTTGCTGTTGATCATGATTTCTGTGATCGCATCATTAGATAACAAGATTTCGATTGGGCCGAAACCAAGAAATTCGTTTTTTAGCCGCAATCGCTCTGTGTCTGTTAAATCCTCTAGATGTGGTTCGATCCAACCAGAAAGATCTTTATCTGGATGAGATTCGCTGGGTAAACCTTCAAAATTAAATTCCTTAAGCGACTGACTTTTTATTGTATCGACAATGTCTAGAATTTTTCTTTCAAGGGTTTGCATTTACATCCTTTGGATGTGGCGAGGTTTCGTAGTTATATTGATATCTGTTTCGCGAGTCATGACTTCTGGTTTTACAAAAATAACTAGCTCGGTTCTCTTTTCTTTAAAATCGCGGCTCGAAAAAAGTGGTCCTATGATAGGCAGCCGCGAAAGCAACGGCAGACCAGAATAGCTATTGCCGTCGACTTCCTTAAGCAATCCAGAAAGCGCGATTATTTTGGTTTCAGGCAAATCGAAAAAACTTGAAACCTTGTTTGTCGTTATGCCAGGAACGCCATCAACACTAAGACTGGAGTCGATCGATGAAACTTCGGTTTGCAGTGAAACACTGATTCGTCCCAAGTAATCGGCTTTGGGTTTAACTTTCAAATATACGCCATACTTTTTCCAGACGATGTCGCTGGAATACCTTGAAACAGTTTTAATAGGAATTTCTCCGCCCGCCCAAAAATCAGCTTCTTTGCCGCTTTTACAAAGTATATTCGGGCTAGCCAGCAGACGGCCTTTGCCGGCAGTTTCCATCATGTGCAACTCGGCTTCAAACGATTTAATTTGATTGGTGGGTAGAATTTCCGATTTCATAGGTGAACCCAATTCCAGTCCATAGCGCTGAATAAAGGCACGATCGATTTCTGCTACGGTAATTTGGACTTTAATGATGGGCTCTAATATTAACGAGGTTGTATCTTTGGAAACGGGAATGCCGAATTTTTTTAAGAACATTCGATACGATTGCAGATGAGGATCGCGAGGATTTAGTTTTAATTCGGGCTCGCTTTCAAAATTAATGCGCTGATCGGCTAAACCGCGGGTCTTAAACTGTGAAATGAAATAGCTTTTAACTTCTGAAACTAACTCGGGCGCAATTTTAGCTTTGAATACATACTCATCATCAGTTTCCATTTGCTCGGCGATGTAAAGCCAGTCTTTTAGCCGAAACAAGTGACCAGTGATTTCCACTTGTGATTGGCTGACGTTAAGCTTCAGTCCTAGGCGATTTTTTATAATTCCTGAAAGTTTCCTATAGAGTGACATCTGATTTGGCTTGATGACTTGTATCAAATATAGGGAACTTCCGCTTTTCATATAGCTGGTGCCAGTTTCAATGCCTACGACTTTGAGACTCGGTCCAACGACACTCGCGCGAATAATACTTTTCTTCTCGATCCAAACTTGATTTCCTTTAATGGGAATGAGAGCACTTTCGCCAAGGGGTATAATTAGATCCTTGGCGAAAGTTGGCAGAGCAAGAAACACGCATATAAGAAATGAATTAAGCATGATTAGCGGCCATGCAAATATAGAAAGTCAGGTGCTATCTATAAGGGTGAATTCAATTTCGGGTTTCGGATTAAGTGTGCATTAAAGGGAAATAGAACGCGACTTGAACGCCGTTTTCGACGTTACGAATATTCAGAGATGTCCCATGCAATTTCAAAAGCTTGTCACAGATACTTAGTCCAAGACCCAATCCAACAGAATGGTTCATTATGTTCTCATCCATGAAAAATGGCTGGAATATTTTTTTCAACGCAGGCTCGGCAATGTTTTCGCCCCGGTTGATAATTTTAAATTCATAGAAGTTACCGATTTTTGATCCTTTAACTTCTACAGTGGAGCTTTCTGTGGAAAACTTAAGTGCATTGTTTAGAATTCGATTTAGAATTTGCTCAAATAGGCGTTTGTCGGCTTTGAATTCAAGGGGATCAATTGTTTCCGCAAGAACGAGATGCTTTTTTGTTTTAAGAGTTTGGTTCTCTGCATTCACTAAGTTTTCTATTGAGCTAAGAATGATTGCCTGAGGGTCTAGGTGCAGTTGATTCAATTCAGCCCGAACCAATATCAAAACGTCTTCGATAATTTGTTTTAGCTTATTTGAACTTTTGATCGTTCGATCGACATATAATTTTTGATCTTCTGATAGCGGGCTTTCATTTAGAAGAGACAAAAAGTTAATAATGGAAGTCAGTGGCGTTTTAAGTTCATGGTTAATCAAAATCATAAACTTAGACTTGGCGTCATCCAGAGTTTTGAGTTCATTGTATGCCACTTCCAGTTGTTTAGTTCTAACAGCCAGTTCTTTGCCTACAGTGAAGCGCTCGACAGCGCGGTCGACCGTATTTGAAAGTTCAACGGGATCCCATGGTTTAGTAATGTACTGATAGATTTGTCCCTTGTTGATCGCCTGAATTACGGATTCTAAATCAGTAAATCCAGTAATCAAAATACGTATCATTTCGGGATGCCGTTCGATGATTTTTTCTAAGACTTCAATTCCCGTCATTTCGGGCATTCTTTGGTCAGTTAAAATCAGACTTATTTCATCACCCTGTTGCTGGATGATTTCTAATGCTTGTTTCCCAGAGATAGCCTTTAATATAGTGTATTTCTTGCGAAATATACGCTCTAACGCCTCTAGATTGTCGTTTTCATCATCGACACAAAGGATGGTAGGTTTTATGAGTGAGGGAGTCGGCGCCATTCCCTAAAATCCTACCTGAATTTAGAATATTTCTTAAGTCTAGTTTTTCAAGAATTAAGTCCAGCGAACAAAAATGAGTCAAGTTTTCTTTCTATTAGGACGATATCCTGAAGGTGATACAAGAAATTAAGGAGAAACTATGAGATTCTCGATACTACTGATTGTTGGTACAATCATGACTACGATGCATGCCCACGCACAATATTGGGGTTACGGATTGCAAGGTGGATTGCAAGGTTGTGGCTATGATGTTTCTCAAGGCGAAGAAGCCAGCAGCTATAAAGATGAAATAGCTGAATTGAAAAAGCAAATTGCAGAATGGAATAAAGAGCTTGGACAAAGCAAACGCGAACTATCTAAAGAGCAAACCAATCTTCGAAAATACGATGCTTCATTAAGAAGTAACTTCAATGCCGAAGGATATTCATTCGTTAAATCTCACTTTGATGGACAAACTCGTTGCTTAGATTACAAAGGACAAGTGGCTCCTCCAAAAGCAGAAACAAAAGTTGAAGTCCAAGGCGCACAAACAGGTACTGTAGGCAAAGAGGCATGTTGTGCAACGCCATCGACTCCTCCAACTGAAACAATTGAGAAAGCGGGGTCACCGTCAAAAGTTGTCGGTCCGAAATCGACGATGATGATTATCTTGGAAAAATCACGAAGACCAGCGGCAGTAGAAGAAGCTGAAGAAACGACTGTATTAACAATTGAGCCAGAGCAACTGAACAAAGAATGGGGCGCAGTTTGCGATAAAGTGAACAACCCTAAGGGTCGTCTAAGCGCGACTATTTGTAAGAGACCGTACATGACGGGTGGATCAAAGCTTAATTTGGCAGATTGTCAGTCAGCTGTTTTAAATTATCCAAAATCGTTCCAACAAGTTGAAAAATTAAAAAAAGAAATTGAAATCAAAAAAGAAGCAATCAAAGCGGCAAAAGCTCAAATTCCTGAGATGCAAAAATCAATGCGTGAAGAAATGATGGAAGCTCGTCGTGCGCGTATCGAAGAAATCCGAGAAGGTGGCGTTTGCGTTGAGTGTTTGGGTTCAGTCAGCGGTGGTGTTGGCGGACAAGTCGAAGGTCGCGATCCGAACTGGGGCGGCGTTATCGGTAACTCGCTTGTTGCGTTGATGGCTTATTCATCTACAAAAAGTTTTTACGGAAACATGCAAGATAGAAATGCTCAATTAGGTTTCCCAACTCAAATGCCAATGGGTTCTCCGTTTATGGCGGCACTACCTGGTATCATGGGCGCATTGGGTGCAGGACTTGGACAAGGTTCATTCGGTTGCGCTGGTATGGCCGGCGGCATCGGTGGAATGGGCGGAGTCATGGGACCATACGCAGCGCTTGGTGGTATGGGACAAGTTGGTGGTGCATTTGGTTTACCTGCGTGGGCACAAGGTGGCGCACTGGGTGGCGGAATGTATAATGGCGGCGCAGCTCCATGGGGAATGAATGGCCCTTGGGGATTGAACGCGGCTGGTTTAGGAATGTATCCTCAGTTGATGGCTGCGGGCGGATTAGGTTTCGGTCTTCCAGGTATGTCTGGAGCAATGGGCGGAATTGATCCAATGGCGATGGCTATGTTAGGTCAAGGCGGTTTAGGCGGTCTTGCTGGCTTGGGTGGTTTAGGCGGCGGACAAGGTTTAATGAATCCATACGCAGCGCTTGGCGGAATGCCTTACGGCTTAGCCGGTGGCGCTGGAATTCCTGGAGTGATGGGACTTGGTGGTTTGGGTGGCTTAGGCGGTGGTCTAGGCGGACTTGGAGGACTGGGCGGACTTGGTGGAGGACTCGGCGGATTGGGTGGTCTTGGCGGCTTAGGCGGTCTTGGTGGACTCGGTGGAGGACTCGGCGGACTTGGTGGCTTGGGCGGCGGATTAGACGGTGGCCTTGGCGGACTAGGAGTTGGCGGAATCCAAATGCAACAACAAATGATGCAAATGCAGATGCAACAACAACAACAAGTGATGCAACAACAAATGCGCTACTACGAAAATGCGATGCAAAAACAGCGTGCGGTTTCTGGTCTTCAAGCTGAGTTGATGGGTGTTATCCAAAGAATTCAATCAGTACAATACGGTGTTAATGGTGGTGGTGGATCTAGTTATCTAGGTGGAGGCTACTCACTCGGCGGCGGTATTAGCGGCGGGTTGGGTGGATTACCATCTTTAGGTGGCGTGGGTACAATTGCGTCTCCGGCACCATTACCTAGTCGATAGTTTTTAAATACAATTTATTATTTAGTTTCAGCAGCTGCTACAGGGGCTGCTGAATTTTTTTTTGGTTTAGTCAAAGCGCCGCCGTTACCAGAAAATCCGATATTATCGGCCGTGACCGCTTTAGCTTTCGATGCTCCGTTCATTTTACCAAGCTGAGCCATAACTTCACTCAAGCCGTTAACTGTCGCAGCGGCCAGATCGCGTTGAGGTTTTTTCTTGAAACCCTCTACGCTTAATCCGGCTTCAGTTTTAGCGTAGACAGAAATGCCGACAACTAGCACACAGATAAAAGTTAAGATTTTCATAAATACCTCGTTTGTTACAATGATGTAGTTCAATATTGGCGCCATTGACAGGGCGGTAGAGAGTTTCATTTTGATAATTCTTCTAAGTGTGATACACGAAATGTATCAATTCAAAACGTGAAAAAGGGGACTACGCCAGTACGCCAAAATTGGTCACTCGGTGAATTTATGAACGACAATATCACTTCGGTAACAGCTCTTTATGACAGTCATGTTCACTGGTTAATGACCGGTGAAAAGAAGAGCTATTTCGATGTTCAATACTTCAAAACTTTGTCGGCAATACCTGAAAATCCATTTGAACCAAAGAACTATCGCGGTGACTGGATATTTGGTTTTGGCTGGGATGACTCGCAGTTAAAAGCCGTAACTCCATTTGCGGAACTAGATAGGCTGAACTCAGTTTCTCCGATTTGTTTCATTAAAAAGGACGCGCATAGTTGCATGTTAAACTCTGCCGCGTTGAAGATTATTTTGCCTTTGATAGAAAACATCCCGGCACTTGCGCCATTTATCGAGCGTGATGGAAACTCGCAGCCTACAGGCGTTTTAAAAGAGAGTGCATTCTATTCCATTTATTCCCATATTCCAGCGCTTTCGAATTCAGAAATTCGACGATGTTTATTAGAAGCGCAAGACTATTTTTTGAAAAAAGGGTTTACGCACATTCGCGATATGACCTGTTCTTTAGCTCAGTGGGATGTTTTGAAAGCTATGCAAAAATCCGGCGAGCTAAAATTATTTGCTGAAATTAATTTCAATGCAGAAACGCGTACACATGCGTTAGAGACGATTCTTCCGTTCGTGCAAAAGGAATCAATCGATACGCATAGCAATCTTAAAATCAAAGGCGTTAAAATTTTTTCGGATGGATCGCTTGGATCAAACACGGCGTGGTTAATTGAAAACTACAATGGCTCTGACCAAAATGGTTATAATCTTTGGTCCAATGATGATATGTCCGAAGTCATGAAGCTCTGCTGGCAAAGCAATTTGGAATTCAGTGTGCACACCTTGGGTGACAAGGCCGTGGACAATGTGGTGGACATTGCGCGCAGTTTGTACGCGCAGAAAATACGTGGGTACTTGAACCTAGAACATGTGCAGCTTGTGGCCCCGGAAACCATTGTTAAAATGAAATCGCTATTTGTTCGCTGTCATATGCAACCATCGCATTGGCTAAGTGATAAGAAATTTTTAAAAGAAAAACTAAGTCCTAAGACAATGAAAAATCTATTTGCTTGGGAGGCCTTACGCCGAGCCAAAGTGCCAATTAGTTTCGGTTCAGACTCTCCAATCGAAGATGCCGATGTGGAACTTACTCATCGTGCGCTAGAAGACTCTAAAGCCGCAGGCATAGAAGAGCTTAATGCTCCATTTTTTGAATTCTATAGTTATCCCAATCCAACCGCTGAATGGTCGAAAGCCAAAACTTATTTAGATGATTACAAACCGGTTAATGTAGAGTTACCCCCAGCTCATACTGGGAACTAGCATACAGCGCCACTAGCGAGATCAGCAGTCCAGACAGAATATAATATTTATTTCGACTGACGAACGCCACCACGCCTGACGTCGACGGTTTTGCATTCTGAATGCAGTCTTTTGAAAAATAAATTTTTACCGCATCTGATAGCGCTGTATTGTTTTTAGTGACCTCGTCACATGTGCTTTCAACCCAAGGTTCTAGCAATAATGTAGTTTTCTTTAGAAGCTTAACGGTCGAGCTAATTTCTTTGGTTACGTATTTATCTGAAATGAAAATAAACTGATGAGTTTGTCCCGACGAAAAAAAATACGGAGACTGTCGAATATCAATCCGATTGCCATCTATTAGTAAGTAATCAAATTTCAAAAATTCTGAATTGATATCGGCAATTGAAATACGCGATAACCCACAATTGGAATCAAAAAATGGCTCTGATGTTTTTAAATAGCTGTCGTTCGCATACAAATAGCACAGGGATTTGGCGCCGGGCGCATTTTGTTTAAAGAACTCAAATAATACGAGTCGATTACTGGCGCTAAAAATATAGGTTTTTTGAAGATCTTGAATCTCGGTATCTAGAACGGCTGAAGGTGGTCGTGTTTTTGACCAAAAATCTGCTTTTGAAAGCAAAAGAGTTTGATCGACACTGCGTTTTTCAAATAATGCTAAATAGTAGTCAGCGATAGAGATACCGTCTTCACCATAAACGTAAGATTTAAATTCTTCGACGGGGGCACCTTGATTGATCCATATTTCAGGGGCAGAAAATAAATTCAAGGACATTAAAAATAGAAATAAAATGGTGCGCATCACGGTCTCCTAATTTTGGTAAATGATCCGGACACCCGGCTTAGAGTTTTGATTTAAATCCGCATCTACAGCTTTAGCTTTGGGATTTTGAACCGCGGCAAAGAATGGGTTGTCATTGCCTGATAGTAGATGAGCTTTGGTTTCTTTGACTAGGACAGCGAACGCAGCTTCTTCTACAGAAGATTTGATTATTTTCGCTCTGGAAAAAAGTAGCTTTGATTTTTCACCTTGTACTGTGGCGTAAATATCAGCGACTCCATAAGTACCTATAACGGCTGAGATGGAATCTGAATTTAATAGTTTTATCGGAATCAGAACGTAGCCCGCGGGAATAATGGTATCGATTTGAAATCCCTTTTCATTTGAAGCTGTGTTCGAAGAACTCATTCTGGAAAAACCAACGACCATAAATCCGATTAGGAAAAACAGTATCAGTTTATTTTTTTGATCCAGACAGCCTTGTAGTTTTGCAAGTTTGCTTTTTAAATTCATAATTTCCCCGTTTGAGTAGTCGCAATAAAAGCGACGAATACCAGGATCAGTGCAAAAGTGATGACACCTAGAACTTCAAATAAAAAACTGCTATCTTTCATTTCGGGACGGCTCATAAGCTATAGCTAATGGTTAAATCGTCAGATGCTTTGCTGACGAGGGTTGCAGAGCAGGCGAAATTTTCCGAAAGCCGGCTAATTGACATAACTTGAATCCAGCTTTTCGGCTGAATATTACTTTTTATGAGCGTAGTAAATTTTTGGCGCATTTCAATTTGTGGATGCGGGGCATACGGAGGAAAGGTAATATTCATTCTTTTTTTTATTTGTAGCTTGGGATCGGTGGTGTAACTCGCCAGACTCTGATGAGTCAGTGTGTTTTTTATTTTCTTGTTTTCAGAGTAGAGTGCACGTTGTATGGATGCAAACGTCTGAATGGATTTGAGGCGATTTACATTGTTGAAGAGGGCGATGACCTTATCCTGCAGGCGCTCCATTTTTTTTCGAAAGTTATAAAGGGCGCGATACGCTTTTAAAACTGGGGGCATCCAGATCATCGGTAACATTATCATTTGCGCTTGATAGAGAGCCATAGCCGTGGTTCCAAACAGTTTTATTGTACCCATCTCATTTTTTAGGCCTGAAAAATACGAATGATACTGAACCTGGCAAACCGATTTCATTTCTTGCACATGGCGTGTTTTCAGTAAACCAAAACTGACTAAGCCGATACTGAGCAGAACGACGGGTAAAAGCAAACAGGTGATGATCAAAGCATAACCCTTGGTGTTGCGGATCATTGCCATTTTCCAGGCTCTAGAGACGACGAAAGTTTGATGTCTTTGATTCCCTGGCGCAAGCCGATGATTGGCAAGGTATAGTCGAAAACCAAATGCACAGTTTTTTCAACATTCGAGTTTTGGGTATAGAGCTGGTTTACTTTTACGAATTTAAGCGAATCGATTTTGCGTTTGAGATGGACCCAACATTCGCGTTTGTTAGTGTCGAGTTCACACAGCGAGAAATCATTTAGATAGAATCCGGCCAGCGCATAGTTGCAACCCAGATAACTTGTCCAAAAGATAAAATAGAGGCCGGCAAAGAGAGAGGTAATGGCGATCAGAAATTCGCTCACTTGGATCCTTCCCAGAAATTACTAAAGTCTTTGGATTCAAAATGAGTTTTGCGGATTTCGCCTTTTTGTGGGCGTTCCGGCGTATGGGACCCCAAGGATTCGGCGATTTGAGTGAAATGGAATCGCATATTTTGACTGATGACTTTGACGATACCGATGGCACCGACGGCAACTATAGAAACGATGATCAGGTATTCAACTAAACCTTGTCCTCTAGAGTGTCTTTTAGAGCGACATTTAGATTGTCCGTTGGAATTTGTTTTTTTATTTTTGAATTTGGTGCTCATGCTGCCTCCGTGAAGAGAAGCAGGCAATTATGAATCTGAGCTGTAGTTGAAATTAAGAACTAAGGACGAACGACGTTCGGATTATTTTTTCTTTTTAGCGTCTTTTTTGTCTTCAACCGCTTGTTTTTTGTCGGCTAGTTTTTTTAGCTTACGTTGAGTGATGATTTTATCTAGAATTTCGTAGCCTTCTTTTTGCAAATCATTTTCAAAGATAAAACGATAAAAGCCTTCAATTTCAGGGCTTTGGCGGAATTTTTTGAGAGAGGTAGGAACGTTTTCAGATTGAACGAAATCGATGCTGCTGCCGTCTTTGGATAGTTTTACTTTTTCAGACATACTTCACATCTCCTAGAATTGACATTAAGCGGTAACCAATAACCTGGAAACTAATCAATTCTGAATAGAGGGTCAATAAATAATTTAAATAATTCAGCAGGATAGGGTAAAACAACACTATTCAAGGACAGGAGAGAGTATGATTCTTTTAGACGGACGTAAAGTGGCGGAAGACCTACGAGCCAAGCTGACCTTAGACGTTAATGAATTCACCAAAAAATTTAACCGCGCGCCCTGTTTGAAAGTCATTATTGTCGGTGACGACCCAGCCAGCCACGTTTATGTCAAAAGCAAGCATATCGCTTGCCAAAAAGTGGGGATGTTATCTGAGATCGTTAACTTAGAGGCCTCAGTCACTCAGGCAAAACTTGAAAACGAGATTCAAAAGCTAAATACTGATCCCAATGTGGACGGTATTTTGGTGCAGTTGCCGGTTCCTAAGCACATTGACCTAACTTCAGTTTTAAAAGCCATTGATCCTATGAAGGATGCGGACGGTTTGACATTCTTATCCACCGGATATTTATGGTCGGATTTCGAACATGTTCAGCCATGCACCCCAAGTGGAGTAATTAAAATTTTGGAGTATTACGGTATTCCAATAAAAGGCAAGCGAGCCGTTGTCATCGGTCGAAGTCAAATTGTCGGCAAACCGATGGCGGCATTGCTGTTAAAGAAAAATGCGACGGTAACGATCGCACATAGCCACACGGATAATCTGAAACAAGTAATCCAAGATTCTGAAATTGTTGTTGTAGCTGCGGGAAAGATGGGATTCTTTGGGGCCGAGTATTTCAATAAAAACCATGTTGTGGTGGATGTTGGTATTCACAAAGATGAAAACGGAAAATTGGGCGGCGATGTTAAATTTGCCGAAGTATCACCAATCGTAAAAGCAATCACACCAGTTCCAGGCGGTGTTGGACCCATGACTATTGCCTGCCTTTTGGAAAATACTATTCAGTTAGCAAAAATGAGAATGCGTTAGGTTTGAAACGAATGCCTATTAAAATCCTTGTTGGTTTAAGTTTAATTGTTGGGTTAGGCCACCTGGAAATGTCTTTTGTTGAATCGATGACGAATCTGGATTTAAAACCTGTGCAGTCTATCATCATCGACACATCTAAAAAATTTCAAGGAACAAAGCTGGGTGGGTTTTCGAGACTATTTTTGCAAAGCCATCAACTATATACTGTAACAGATGATCGCGGGCGCTTTGGTGAACCGCGGATTTACCGCTACGAGATTTCAGAAACAAAATCAAAAAGCGCTCCGTTTGAATTAAAACTACAAGAAAAGATTTCGTTGCTCAAAAAAACCAAGAACCTTCCTGTTTACGATTTAGAAGGCTTGGCTGGATATGATGGCGGATGGTTGGTCAGTTCGGAAGGTGATTTAAACTCTAAGCCTAAGATCGCTCCCGAGATATTGTTTATTAAAAATAAATCTATCCAGCAGAAAATAGAATTACCTAGCGAATTCATGCCAGAATTTGAAGGCAAACAAATCGCTGGTCTATATAATAACAAGGCGTTCGAAGGCCTGTTCTATGATGAGCCGAACAAGCACCTGTACTTGCTGTCCGAAAGTGGCCTTGTTCAGAACAAAGACGGCGATCAAGTTTTTTATATTTTGGAATATGCAAATAACGACGGAAAATTTACATTTAATAAAAAATCGAAACTAGATTTCTCAAAGCTCATTGGTCCTAACTTAGTCTACAATGGTGCGAGTGATTTCGTAAAGGTGTCAGATAATTCATTTTTGCTTTTGTCACGATCAGTTCAGGCTGCATTGAGT
>CAZCHT010000047.1:0-29091 GCA_964498705.1 uncultured Bdellovibrio sp.
TAGGGATATCTTGATTCCATATTCTCTTTATTTCTCCGATGATTGGAATTTAGCAATAGGTTCGCGCGCTGGAATAATTCAATATCAACTATTCCAGGCCATACTGCCTCAACCTCCTGAACAACCCCTTTATTGTGAAAAGCCTTTATCCCAATGTAAAACTTGCTTTTCACAATAGCTTTCAAATTTCCAGTAGTAAAATAACCCAGACGACTTCTAATTCCACCACCCTCTCTTTCAATTTTCATTCGATAGCCATTTGCATTGAGCCATTTAGCCGCTAAGGAAAGAGATCCCTCTGTTACGTATGCCTTAAATGCCGCTCGAATTGACCGAGCGGCATCCTCATCAACCTCAAGATAACCAGGCTTATCTAAAATTCTTTTGTAACCAAAGGGAATCGCGCCACCATTAAAAAGTCCGCGTTGCGATCGAACATTAAAATTTGCTGAAACTCTTTCTGAAATTTGGCGGCGTTCAAATTGAGCAATATTTGCGACCGTAAAAAGTACCATTTCACCGGCGGCAGTGGTCGTATCAAAATTTTCTCTTAACGACTGAAATCCGCAGCCGTTATCTTTCATCATCTGCCAAATATCCGAGAAATCCTTAATGGACCTTGATATCCGCGATAGCTCACTCACCAACACAAGATCAGTTTCACGCTTTCTTATGGCCATTAATAATTTTTGAAGCTCGGGACGATTCGTGTCTTTCCCAGATTTTGCACGGTCTACATAGACCGCTACAATATCGCCAAAATGGCCTTCCATATTTTTTAGCTTAACGGCCATACGAAGGCGCTCTTCTTGATTTTTTATTGAGCCTTCTGGGTTAGAGGCCTGCTCTTCTGTTGAAACTCTTATGTAGAAAGAAATTCTGCGACCATCGAGTTCTTGTTTTGTTTTCTGTTTACCCACTAGTTGCCTCCTAAAAAGCTCATGCAACGTGAGTCCATATTTTCGTTGACGCTTACAAAGCGAAACTGGTTCTTCTTAGCGAATTCAAAAAAACTGGAAAGACCCTTGAGGCTTCTAGAAACTCGGTTCAATCTTGAGATAAATACAAAATTGATTCTGCCTTCGGCAATATCGCTTTTAAGACGCAAAAACTCCGGCCCATCATTCAGGCCAGATTGATGGGCATCAGTGTAAATACTGATTTCGTTACTATCAAAGCCAAATCTTTTAGATTCTCGGTCCAATAGCTTTCGTTGTTTTTGAAGATCACCACTATCTCTAGTGGCCGATCTTAAGTAAAAAGCGACTTTATATTCATCGATAATTTGGGTTTTAGTAGCTTCTCTTATATAAGAGGCCACTTTAATTTCGTTATTCATACGCTAACCTTCTTTCTGTTTTGAGATGCAATCTCTAAAACCGACTGGTTGTGCGATGAATGGTCTATTGATTTATTTGAGCCTGGCTGACTACAGAATTCATCATATATAAGACGACCAAGGTCTGCAAGTATTTCTGAAAACTCTGAGTCTCTTATAACTTTAGGCATCACTAAAGTTTTATTGATCGACCATTTTCTTCGTTTCGCCATTAATTGATCCTTAATAAAGATGAGGGCAAAACGTGGCTAAAATAACGGGGCTAGTTTGACTTACGAAAAACCGCTATTGCGGACTTTCTGGCTTAACAGTAGCTCGCGGCAATTCAGAGCCTACGACTTTAGATTTTCTTGGAGCGCGAGGTTTCTTAATTTTCAGGTTTGATTCATCAACCATGAACTCGCTACTTTTTTCTAAAAGATCTTTTAATGACACTTCAGTGCCCTTGTTCTTGGCATCTTTAGCCTGGGTCTGAAGCCATGAAAGACATTTGAACACATCAAAATGCGTTTTTCTAAGTTCGTCAGTTTCCACTTTCGATAATTCATCAGGATGAAGTTTTAAAATCAGATTTATGACATCACTCTTACTGACCTCGGTAATTCCTTGTAATGACAAATTCGCTGCCGTAGTTAGAGAGTTCAATTTATCTTTAAGGTCATCTTCGATTGTCACGCGCTCTAGAGTCTTATAAGCTTTTTTATCGTTCTTTTTTGTAGTTGCGTTTTCGCTATTCATATTACTCCTCCGACTTTGACCAAACGGCTGGTTGAGAAATTGAAAACTTCCAGTGTCCTGAAATATATTCGTCCCCTGAAATTTGATCTGGAACCCAAACTCTGCGGACCTCGGGCCGATTTAGTCTTGGCGCAAAATCTTTTACACTTGGACTAGATTTAATTTCTCTTTGCTTATTTAACTTGGCATTGCTTATTAGATATCCAAGCGCGCTGCCTAACACGGCTCCTGCTGCCAAGGTCGTATTCTTTTGTACACTATGTTCTTGATTGCTGCTAATTATACCTCCCACACCAAGTCCGATGGTTGCACCGAGCAGGGTTCCTTTTGGAACACTTGAACAAGCCGCCGTAAAATAGATAAGAACGATTAATAAAAATTTATTTTTGAAATTCATTTTTTTGTCTCCGTAAATAAAGATGGAAGAAGGCGAGACTAAGTAAGATTGGGACTAAATAGATATGGGGCTGGTAAAATACATGTGGGTATATACTTAAGGGTTTGGCGGTTTTTCGTTTTTGGCGTAAGTGGCTGATTTGTTTAGTGGAACCGATAAGTTTAGCAGGTCTGAAGTTATGAACTCTTTGCTAGGAGTTTGGCACGACTTCCCTGGGGAGTTCCCTAGTGACTTCCTAGGGGGGTGCTCCTTTTTTACAAGGTAGCTATTTAAAAAGTCTGCTAGCGAAACATCGATCATAGTTTTATTTTTAAATTTTGTCTGCCAGAGCTGCTTTGATACTTCATTTATTTACAAATTTAAATGGTCTGATGTTTTAAAGCTAGAGTGTTTAACTGAAACTCTGTGTATTTTTTCGATCAGCCCCTGACCACGCACCACCCAAACGATCTTATCAATAGAATAGTAATTGTCATAGGATTTTATTATTTCGACATAATCGCTTTCTGATTTTGAGTGAAGTTCAACTTCAAGAGCCACATATTTTTTAACTTGTCCAATTTCAAATTGCCACAAGCCATCGGGTCTTCGACTGTCTGTTTTTACAAAGCCAGCAATGTCCTGGCTTGATGATAAAATCTCTTGCTCAGTAACGAGAGTCACCCCATAGGGGCGCTCGCTAAACCAATCCCCAAGCAATATGGCCGAAGACAAATGATCGTGCTTAAAACTCTGAGGACGACTGCCTATAGGCTTGAGATCTCGACCATTTTCTTTTGCAAAAAAGGAAAGACCTCTTTTATCCAAGGTAAAATATTTTCCTTTTGTCCCATCGTCTGATTCAACAGATAAAAATCCATTATTTCTAAATCTATAAAGTCTATTGTAACAGGTCCTTAACGATGACTCATGGTAAAATAATTTATATAGTGTTCGAAATGATGCGACTCTATGGTTCCATAAAAACTCAATCATGGCGCGATCACGGACTGATGGCATTACGGCCTTTTTGTTTCCACGAATCGCAGCACTAGATGCTGACGTCATTTTCGACCTCTTTTCTTTGCGATACTAGAAATTCATCCACTTTTTGCGGCAGTAAAAACGGCGTCTGGATTTCATGCTCGTCAGCACCGCGCAGGTATATCCCGCGTCCTTTTATATTTGGCAACTCGCAGGCTGTTTTTGATCCTAAGACGGCAAGACTTCCGCCTAAATCATTTAGCCTGAAGCAAATAGTCGATGTGAGATTTGACCTTACTTGCACATCAACGATATTTCGATCAGGCCTTTGGGTCCCAAGCACTAGATGAATTCCACACGATCGTCCAAGCCGTGCGATTTTAGACAAGGCTTCTTTAGCAGATTTCACTTCGCTGGTCTGAAGCGTTCCGCCACTCAGGACAAGTTCGGCAAATTCGTCCACCACCATAAAAATTCGGTGGCCACATTCATCTTTAAGTCTTTCTTCTTTAGATTTTGATAAGAACGTTTCGCTTTTGTGATATTCCGCCAGATTTTCATGCCCCAGATTTTTTAGTTTTTCCATCCGAATTTGAATCTGCTTCACGACTCCTTCAATCATGCCAAGTGCTGTCTTAGTGTCAAACGTGAGATCCACTCTATGAATATGATCAAAACATTTAAAATCACCACCATTCTTTAAATCGACGATTTTTAAAACCGTTTCTGGATGATTTAACTTTATTGTGGCAAGCATTTGCCGAATAAAGTATGTTTTACCACCACCACTTTCCCCGGCCACAAGCAGATGTGGATCTTGCGTGAAATCAATTTCAAATTGTGTTGTTCTATTTTGCCCGACTAAGAATCTGTAACCACGAAATCTTTCAGGATACGTTAGAGTGAAATGGGTTGGCATTGGACGAGTTGAAAAAACAATTTCTATAATACCTTTATCCTGAACCATCTCGATAGTATCAATATAAACTCGCAGGTTTGCCTCGATGCGCTCTTTTCTTGACCGCCACTCGTTGAGACTGATGCCATTGTTAGTTAGTCTTAATTTTAGAGACTCATCATCCTTTGTCTCAAGAGAAATGAAACTTGGATATTCTTTCAGAGCATTTTGAAGGCCGGACCTATCAAATGAATTTCGTAGCTCCAAAATAAATACAGTTCTTAAAGCCGCATGGTAAATTCCATACAGAAGCACCGGGGCAGTTCCAACAATGAACTGTAAAACTGAATATAATTGATGATCATAGAAGCTGGCTTTGCCATAGTAGAATAGAATTTTTCCATCCAGTCCCAAGATAAAAATTATAAACATCAAAGTAGTGGCTGTGAAACACCATGTGGCGTCAGCATATCCCCGAAATGCGGCACAAAAGGGTTCGCAGATAGCCCTCCATAAAAAACCGATCGCGAGCATAAAACGATCCATTAACCAGTTGTCATTAGATTTAGTTTCAGTACTCATTGTTCACTCCCTTCAAACGTAACAATAAAGATCGTGCCTGATTTAACTTCTAATACGGGTCCCTTGTTCTTCATTTGATCTAAATACTGCTTGGCTTGCTCGCTAGCCGCCGTTGATAAACCTTGAAGGGCGGCATCGCTGACTTGTGGTCGCCTCGCTTGCCCTGGCACCGCATAATCCTCAGTCTTCATCCCTGAAGCTAGCCCTGATAAAAAATAAAGACCGGAGCTTGCGGCAAGTTTCATGGTGTAATCACCAACACGCGAGCCTTTTAGTCCTAGGATTTTATCTGTCAGATCATAGCCTAGAGCCGAAACTCTGACGAACTTACCATTTTTAAAAACGGCCTTGTTAAATCTGACAAAGAGTCTCTCATCCGAGGATTGTCCTTCACCAATAAGTAGCGTTCCAGAATCAAGAACCGAAACACCGTCTACCTTTAAGGATTCGGTGAGCTGAGCTTTAATCATGCCGTTGGTGGCTCCTGATAAAAGAACGGCCCTGGCTTCAGCGCCCGGTGGAATCGCTCCACTTGCGATAAAACTAACGACGTTAATTTTTGACGGCTTAAAATTTGCGCCGGGATAATTGCTACTTTTAACTTCAATTTTTAATATGAGCGGTGGAATAAGAACAATTTTTCCGGTCAGGGTCTGAAACTTTAGGCTAATATCACTCACTGAGTGTGATGATATAAAGTTCTTTGGCATTTTTAGCCATAACAGCATAAAAACCAAGCTAAGTATGGATGTAAGTACGCCGTACCTAATTTTTACTTTATGCCTTTTATAGTGGATAGACCTATCAAAGAAGCGTTTTCCAAATGGCTTTGAGATAGATCCTTCGCTAATAATTTGCGGCATCGATTTTTCATTTGTCATTGAATTTTACCTCAAATGTTTTCTCAAAAGAGTCTCTGACTAAAATGATTTCATCACCTGTGCCGATCGCTGAGCTTAGATGAAACGAGCAGCGCCTACCTTCTAGATACACGAGTAAGTTTGTCTTAGCTCCGGGCCGAAGTGCTTTTATTACAAGATCCGATCTGACGGTCTTAAAATCAAAACCAGATTCACCCGGTATGACTTCTTTAGGACTCGCTGGAAAGTTTAATGCTGTAACCCGGCCGTAAGGGACAACCACCGGCTTAGCGCGATTTTCATCACAAAGCATAACTTTTGTCTGAGGTTTTACTTTTGCCTCAGATATAACTCCGGCGAGAAAAACAAATAGAATTAGAAAATATTTACTTATTTCCATTTTGATCTTCCTCTTTAATTTGATCGACAAAGGTTAAAACTAGTCCGTAGGGGTTAGAAAGGGATCGGACTTTGCTAGCAACATTGATCATAAGATCTAGTGGAACAGCGGTTCTGACTTTACCTATACTGATAAGCCGATCAGCCTGGATAAAATATTTATCCCGATCTAGTTTGATGGATCTAACAATAACTCGCTGATCGATACTTTTACTTTTTAGCTCGATCTGCTCCTTCATGCGGGCAAGTTGCAGAATTTCGGTTAGGTAAATCGCCGGGTCGTTTTTTAAACTGGAATCAAACCGCGCGGAGAGCGCAATCTTAATAAAATTCTCGAGCTCATCTTTAGTTTGACTTACGCTTTGAACTTCGGCCAAGCGGGAATCACAACCTCGTTCAATAATTATGGGATCTTTCAAGTTTAGAAAGATATTCATCACCCCAAAGGTAAAAGCCGCTATGGACATAATAGTGAGCGCAATTTGAAGTGAACTTTTTTGAATCATATTTAAAGCTGTCTGTTGAAATGCTTTCATATTTTTTCTTTATTTTTAATATTTACTCTCTGGGTCTGTTGATATTTGGATTTTGAGGCTGTTTAGGTTTTGGCGGATCATCGTGGCTAGGTCGGGATTGACTTCTATTCCCCGAGAAAGAACTAAGAGATTTTACTTTTGATGTAACTCCAGTTGGGGTTAGTGCTGTAGCTGCCATGAGGGTGTTTTGCAGTCCTGAAGCAACTCCTGAAACTCCAGAGCTAAATAAGCTACGAACAAGTGTTGGCGTCATTAGAACTGAAAGAGAGAGCATCAGATTTAAAACGATCGCTGTTAAAAAGTCGATTTGATGTTCAGGACTGTTGATATCTGAAAGCGCGGTACTCCACAAAAGTGCCGACATCGCCGCCCAAACTATTTTCCAAAGACTAATTTCAATCATGGATCTAAACATGGCTGTTGTTGCTCCTGCCGTTACGGGAAGCACATAGAGAGCTAGTATTATAGGTGAAAATACATAAATCAGAGTCCAAGCGTATAAAAACGCGGCATCAGCAAAGTACACACTGACATATAAAATGAAGAACGATAAAAATGAGACGACTAAAATCACCATGTCTTTTACAGAGGTCCAGGACCATGCCAGAGACTTTAGTTTTTCACCCATTCTTGAGAGAACAATTTTAAAATTGTTTAAATCTCCAATTTCATGAGCAATCGAGTCTGTTATACTAGCAACGGAATTCATAATTTCAGGGAGCGCAATTAATAGCAGTGTTGCTATCAGGCACCGACCAAGAATGGTTGAAATGCCCGGGGAGCTTCCCATTGTTATCTTAAAAAAGTCTAACACCACAGCGATTAATAACAAAAGCGTAACAACACCAAAAAAGGCATTTTGAAAAATAGCGTGCAGTTTTTGAGCTTCAAGAGCTAGCCAGTTTAAATTCATCATCTAAAACCTCGGCCTTTCAAACTGGGAGTCATTTTTTTTCATGACGTTTGATAAAACATTCACCGAGGATAAATACTGAGCCGAATAGTCCTTTTCTCGCTTATTAGCTATGGCTGCGCTTTGAGCCTGTAGCTTTAATAACGCTCCTTGCGCCCGAAGTCCTTGAGTCATGACATGAATCACAACCCCTAGAGATTCAGCGGTTAGTTTCTGCGCGCCGCCTGGTGAAACCGAATGGGAAAAGGATTTTATGTCTTCTCCGATTTGATCAATTTTTTTAGTGTAGTCGTGAATCGCATTATGCATCGTAACTGCTTCAGCAATAGATTGATCTACACTCATTTGCGCTTTAGCATCCGGTGAATTAACAACGATCCCGTAAATATCAGAAAACTTCCTTAAAACATCTTCCACTTTTTTCAGATCGCCATAAACACCGGGACTAATATAGGGGCTAATGGTTCTTATTAGATTAAGTGAGTCATTGATCCCGCGATTAATATCGCGCATGAGCCCGAGCGTGTCGTTTCCGTTTTGAAGAATCGATTTCAGTTGCGCTAGTTGCTGAATGGCTTGCGCTAGGATTTGGCTCAAGACAGCGATGTCGCCGCCAAAAAGATCTGCTCTGGCGACATTTGCGCCTCCCAGAGAGACCGACAAGAAAATACAGATAATATATTTTTTCATAATATTTAAGCTCCTTTTGGAAATTTTTCGGCCAGGTGTCTTAAAAGATCTTCGCCCGCTAAACTAGTTTCGCTCTCGATCCTTTTTAGAAGGGCATAGTCTTTCGGGTCGGTGGTTGCGAGCCAGTATTCTAAAGGCGTTGCCTCGATCGAGACGACCCCCTTATTGTCTTCACAAATTAGGAAGCTTTCTGAAAATTTGCCCTTAACTTGGCTCAGCGAATCGATTAGCTCAACCTCGCGGTCGTTTAAATTTAGAACCGATTTTAATCTTTCTCGATCCGCTCCCTTTTGTCTTAAAATCCATTTGATAGAAGCGTTTGGCATAATCGCAGCAGCAGCTTTACTTCGAGCAAAGTCATCAATGTTTTGAGAAATCGCAATGGCGCTTGCGTAATATTTGCGAAACGTGCGATAGACTTCGCCGATAAACGCGCTTCCGGCATCGCTCTCAAGCAATCGCCATGATTCATCAAAAACTAAGAACTTCATCTCAGACCTATCTTTTTGAACTTCACGCCAAACAAGATCTGTAATGATAAGTAAACAGGCCGCCTGAAGATCAGGGGTTGATTCTAAATTTTTTAAATCAAAACAAACGAGCCGCTTATCTAGAGAAATTGTCGTATCTCGATCAATGATTTTACCAAAGGGCGATTCTCCGACCCAAGGCGAGAGGATCTTACCGATTCGGCTCACTTCTTTGTTCTCATTTTTTAACAAAATATCGCGTAAATTAGATAAGCGCGGCTTTTTGTGAGTTGTATATACTTCTTGAATCGAGAGCTCAATTTCTGATCTTTCAAGGCGACCCAAGCGAGCGTCTCCGTCTTCTTTAGTTAATACTTCAATAAGCGCGACCAAAAACTTTATTTTTTCATCTGACGGTATAAGCTGATCACCGATATCAAACGGGTTAATCGAAAAACCGGCTGATGTGGATAATCCAACATATTGCCCATCAAGAAGATCACAGGTTTTTTTATAGGAGGCTCCGACATCGATAATAAAAACTTTAGGATTTTGTGACATCATCTGAGCAATCAGTAAATTTGTAAGATAGGATTTTCCGCTACCAGATCCACCCGAAATAATTTGATTGGCGTTTGTGGTATGACCTGAAAACGGATCAAATTTAAATAATGATCCCATGCGAGTGCGAAGCAGCACCGAGGGAGAGTCAAATCCACTCCATTGACCATAAATAGGAATTAGATCAATGATATTTGATGTTTTTAGTCGCCGAGTTCGCTCTGTTTGGATGGTGTTTGGAAAAGCCATATTACTAAACACATCAAAACTAGCGAAGGTTTCTTGAAAGCCCTCAGAATTTGCCATTTCCCTGATTGTTTGCAAAACCTTTCCAACCTGAGCATCAACAAGCGCCTCGTCACTAGATCTAAGTACGATAGAGACCGAGGCATGAAATACTTTTTCACCATTTTGGATGATTTCATTTAACATCTGCTCAATATCTTTAAGCTTTGTTTCACTCTCTATATCGGAGACCCCCTTTTTACCCATGACCATTGAATACGCCAAACGTCGATTCATTTTCAGCCATTCAATTTCCTTATTTTGATCAGGAATATGAATTGATAAATAGAGCCGTGATGAAAATGGCAGGTTTTTTAGAGCAGACGCCATGCCAGCACTTGTTTGCTCGGGCAGAGTTTTTAGTGTCACCACCCGGTGATGAACTTCCCCGAGCCTAAAACCTTTGATGTCTTTTACAAGGTCTGAGCAAATTAAACTTTCTCTTAAGTCCGTCGTATCAAAGCTGCCTACACCTTTTGAATGCTTAGGATTCCAGACATCAAAGGCCTTTTGCACCGTTTCAGCTTCTAGCACGTCAGTTACGCTAAGACCGACTGCAAGTAAATTAGCCTCAACATCCTGCTTTAGAATTTTTACCCATTTTAATGCGTTATTAAAATCAGCTTCATGCATTTGCATGATTGCGTTTTTACTTCGGAAATAAGAAAAAATCGATCTCTTTGGTCTTAGCTCTTTTGGCAGCGATACACGCAGAAGGAATAGAATTTCTTGTTTCGCTAGTTCTCCATCTAGATCAAGATTTCTAAATTTTTCAGCTCGCTCTCTTGTTAAACTTTTAACTAGGCTTGGGGCATATTTAGCAAGTTCTTCATGTTTATCAAAATCATCTGATCCCCCTTGATCAATTGACTGCATAAACTGAATATCTATATTTTTTGGCAAAGCATTTAAAAATGTTTTTAACCGATATCTTATCTCGTTAATGGCATCATCTGAATAGCAAGAAATATCAATTGGCTTTATGTTAAAGCCAAATCCAAATGATCCGTCTTTAAATAGTGTTATCCCGTCCTCTACACCCCAAAGCTGAAATGTGGATACTAATGCATTCATAGTAGACCCCTTCGTTTGTAAACTGCGCGTGAATAGATGTAAGTGTCAGGACCTTTTTCAAAGCAGGTGAGATACTTTGGCTTAAGATGATAACGAAGAAAATGAAGCAAGAAGTTTTCTGGCTTTCCTCGCTTTGTTAAAATCATCGTGATCGTTAAGGCTAGAGCAGGCAAATAAACTAAGTACGTTTTAAACCCGGTTTGACCAAAAAATAGATTTAGGACTGATGCCGTAGTTACAATAATAAAAATATCAACGAGTTCTAGCCATAGAATGGTAGTTTTACGATCTAGGCTTCGATTTACTTGAGATATTTCAAGCATATTTGTCTATCCTTTCTTAAAAAATAAAATACCGAGACTGGTAAGCAGCCGCAGATCAAGGTAATGATCTGCGGCTGCTTGCATATCTAACTAGTGAACAATGCTTTTAATAAGCGTTACAAAACTCTCGGCCACAAAGCCAACCACGGCGCCAAGAATGGCATACCCCAAGTAACTACGCGCATTGGGGGAGCCAACTAGGTACGACAGCCCCGCAAAAATTAGCCCCAGCACACTTGCGATCGGTAAAAAGGTGCCCAATAGCTTTGACTGAAGGTCAATCAGTGAGGACTCAACCGATGCGCTTGCAATTACTGGAAGCAAAAAACAAATAACAATCCCTAAAAGATTTACTTTTTTTAACATGCTCAATATTCTCCTAAAAAAATTAGATCGAGCGTGGCTTATAAATATGAGTGACTAGTGTTTTTTTAACTATGCTGCTAGGTCTTTCTCCGATGGATAAAGACTCATGTACATATTTGAGCCAAGGTCTGAGAACTTCACAAAAAGATGGGTTCTAATGTTATCCATAACTTTTGCAAAACCGACGGGGTTCTGAAAAGTCGTTCTGCCATCTTCATGAAGCACATTTTTTGCAAATAGCGTATAGCCTGAGCCCATATTTTTTGACATATAGTATACTTGATCAGAAAACGTGAAGAGTTTAATTTTATAATACGTTTCGCCCTCGTTTTGAAATGCGTAGCCGCATAATCTAAGCTGCGTTAAATTTCCGTTAAGTTCTCGTCCTCTAAAGATATCAAATCGCATTTGATTCATTTTGCTTTCCCCTTATAAAATATTCTTGATCGATCTGAGGCTAGGTGTTTTTTTTAAAATTCAAAACTTTCATTCACTTCTTGAGTCATTTGTATCTGCCGCCTAATCCTGCGAATTTCTTTTCGGAGTGTTTTGTTTAACGCAAGCTCCTCAATAGAAATCGTCTCAATAAGGGCTCGGTATGTTGCTTCAATAGCAGTAAGACGACTTTTATGAAGCAGATCAAGTTTCATTTGCCGATTCATAAATCTCCTCCATTTTTTTAAGCTGCCACTCGATCAGTTCAAATTGTTTTAAGATCAATCGATTCGACGCCATTTCTTTTGTTGAAATTAGATTTCTTAAATTCGTGATTGCCGAGGTTAAATATCTCATACGCGAGGCTAAAAGCTTATTTCTCATTATAAACCTCCGCCTCGATGAATATCAAAATTATCTAAGTGAGCTAGAAATTGCTTTTTAGATTCTAGTTTTTCCCACTCATCATAGCTAAGATCTGATTCTTTGAAAAAATAACTGTAGATTTTTGAAAACAGCGACTGCTTTTTACTGTTTTGAATTTCTTCGGCGCCTAAAGTATCAACGATACTGATTGGTCGTACTTTAATTTCTGTATTAAGTTGAATATCACCTAATGTTAAACTCATTTTAATCCTCCACGAATTTGTTAAGCTGATTTGTTTGTCGCTAGCGGGACTGCTGCTGTTGTTTCTTTTGAATTGAGACTTGGCGGAATGCTTTCGGTCACATCTTCCACTTTAGAATCTAGTCGAATCTTTTTCTTTGAAAAGTGCTCACAGTATGCGTATTGAAGGTTATTCATATAGCCTCTATCAACATACTCAAAGCAGGTGTGCCAGTCACAATCGCAGCAAAGTTGATCTGGTCCAGAGCTGAGTAAGTTTGCGCTACCGCAGTTCCTACAGTTTTTATACTGAGCCTTTTTTTTCTTGTTTCGAGCTGGCCCCCTATAAGCCAGTATTGGTCTACAACTTAAAATCATTTTTCCCCCTCTTCACTTTTCTAGCGTGCCATTTTAGGCAGCTTTCACTAGCTATATAGGGCAGTAAGTATGCCAGAATTCGGATTTGCTTCGAGTGAGCTTCAAACTATTGAAATTACTAGATTTCGATTTTTGGTTTTTTTCTAAAAAATTGAAAGCGTCCGGTAATTCGGATGCTGGATTTAGATTTACTCTGACAAAATAAATACTTAATGAAATTGTCCGGGCATTTTGGCAAAAACCCTCAAAACGTCCGGCCTGGCGAACAAACGCGAGAAAACTAGAGTTTAAATTTGAATCGATAAGGTGAAGTTGTGGTCAAAAATATTGACAGAACTCACCGATAAAACATAACTACGTTTTAAAAGAACAAGATTGCCTTTAGTTAAGCTCAAGTTGAAAAATGCTATCTTTAGACAGGAGTTTACAATCTAGCCGCTGACAGGCCTCCTGAATCCATGGCTCATCATAATGGCCCGTTACTAGGACAAAGTTTTTAGAAAGTGATGGATGCCTAGCTAAAAAATCAAGACCCGTCATTTTTTCTTCGCCCAAATCAAAATCAACCAAGTAAAGATGAGAATCAGCTGGGTCGATAGATTTCTCCATCGATTCACATGATCGAAATGATTCTATTGTTGGAGATTTACTAAGTCCTCTAAACATTATTTCCCAGGCGTCAATCATCGTCTGTTGATCATCACACAATGTAATCAAATGGTACTTTCCAAGGGAAATTCTATCGATATGCCAAGAAGGGGTTTTCGCCTTAGGCAAAATGATTGAAAGAGAAGTGCCTTTGCCATATTCAGATGTTATTTCGATATTTCCTAAACTGGACTCAACTAGCTTCTTAGCGTAATATAGCCCAAGTCCAGAGCCATCGACTTTTCCGTGTGTGAAGTGCCTATCAAATACTTTTGAGAGGTGTTCATTTGAGATCCCATGACCTGTATCTTTAACTTCAATTGAAAACGATTCCTCATCGAATGACAAGATGATATCAATCACGCCTTCGTTTTTTATTGCCTGAAGCGAATTATCAATAATATTTGATAACATCGGTAGAAAATGAGCTGTAGAGATAAGGGTGTATACGCCGAGATTGGATTCAGAATTTACGATGGTTAAATCAATTTTAACATTTTTTGAAATGAGTTTCTTTTCTGCTACGATTGCCTTAAGCATCTGAACCACATCAAAGACAGCTTTTGTTGTTTGCATACTCGCAACAGAATTTATCGATGCGCTATCAGGATTTCTTGGCTTAAGTTCTTCAATAATTTCTTCCAGTCTTTTGATAACCCCAATGCCCTGATCAAAAATCATTTCTGGCGAAAACATTTTTTCAATAAATATGGCCCTTAAGCTTGCTAATGGCGATCTAATATTGTGTCTGACTTTTTTTGCTATCTCTTCGATAAGTTCAGCATTTTTAACTCGAACTTCTTTTTCGAATTCAATCTCGACCTTCTTCTTTGCTTGATTAAACACTAGGGCCAGCATTATAGCTGAAAATAGCCAAATAAGAACAGCATACGGTACAAGTTCAAATCGGGAATAGGTATAGGTTGCCTTTGCTACGAGGCTTTTTGATTCGGTATCTAGAAATATGGGAATAGTAACGGATGAATAAAGAATCTGGCTCATAAGATCTTGCGAGCTAGTCCTTCTATCAAAAACTGGGGGTAAAGTGATGATATGCTCATCCGTCGGTGAAACGAGCGAGACATGCGTAAATGCAGAAAATTGTACTCCATTTAAATACTCAACAACACCTCGCATTTCTTTAGTCGAAATCCCTTTTCTGACAAAACTTGACGCTTGAATCGCTAGCTCATCTTTAATAGAACGGTTCCAAATCACAGAGAGCGCAATGGCCGCTAAAAGTAAAATTAATGAGGTTAGAAAAAATCTAAATGTCGTTTTTTTGATTTCTTGCTCTAAGCGGCTAATCATCTTATCACCCCACAAACTCTGCATCAGGAGCAGGGTTATTGTTTTGATCAAGGCAGCAAACAAATTTTAGCGGACATTCGTTCAAAATTGGGTGTGAGTATATAAGTTCTGAAAATTTCAAATTATTTAAGTCTAAGTTTAGATCTATTTTTACTTCTTGCTTTAAATTAAAAATTTCAACTAGATTTTTGCAGTAACTAGGATCAAATAATAGCCCTTGAGAGTCGTTAGATGTCGGCTTACTAATTTTTTTAAATTGTTCATGCGTTATAGGAACAATCGAAGCAACCTTAAGTGCAGCGAGATTTCGTAAGCATTCAATTTTTGATTTCTTCTGGGTATCTTGGATATTTCTACTAACAGCAGCGCCCATGATGCCGCCAAGATTTTGGCCGCTATCTAGCCCATGAGCTAACGTGAAGATCCCGACAAAACCAACAGGCACGATCATTTCGAACTGCAAAAGATTAAAATCTGTTTTGCCGTAGTCTTTAGTATCTATTGTAAATCCTTCTGATGAAATAAGCTTCATTCCATTTTTTTGACTAAAGTGTGACCATATCGATACGCGCTCAATATACTCAAGTAACGCGTTTTCTTTGGCTAGATCAAAATTTAGATGACCGGCCACTCCAGTTGAGCTGATTTTATTTTTATCGCACACATAACGCTCGATTGCTTCACATACAGCTTTAATAAGAGCTAAGTTTGAATCTACATCTGATCCTCGACCACGGTAGGTTTTTGAATCGATCTCAATTTTTACATCTAGATCAAAGTGATCCTGAAAGTATTCGTGAATCCAATCAAGCCGAACCACCTGAAGATTAAGAATCTCAGCACTATCTAGTATCCAGCGAGTTAGTCCTTCGTAATTAGCCATAGTGGGTTATTCGCTAGAATTTTAGAGAGTTGAATTTTCCAGCCTTTTTTTACTAAAGCCGTATAGGGACCAGAAAATAATGGGACAAAAAGCGCATCCTTTAGGGCAGACTCATGTATTTGTTGGAGCAGTTTAAGTCGATCATCTTTGTTTTGCTTTGACATATAGTTTGCTAGCCATGCCTGTCGTTCTTTTTCAGTAAGTCCAAAAAAACCAGCCATTAAAGAATATGAAATTAGAGAAATGTCCTCGTTAAAACCCGTGTCGGGGCCAAGAATATATGCGTGGGGCATATCTGTGATAGTACTATATTTTTGAAATGAGGGTAAGTTTTTTCCTTCAAGTACAGTTACTGAAGGAATTGCCGACAATATACACTTCTTGTAGTCCTCTATGTTTCCGACTCTAACTAACGAGATAGACAAATTTAATTTGCTTATATCTACGTTAGGAGTTGGCCGTTCTAAAATCTGTCGAGCTTTTTCTGTTTCAATTGCTCCATCGCCATGCTGTGGAAAAAATTGATACGTATTTTCGTAACCTGGTAGCTTTAGAAAGTGACTAGAAACTGACTCTTTTATTTTCTTGCCTATCAATAATCTTTGTAGAGGACTAAGCTCTTTCATCCCACGATCAGTAAAAAATAAGGCAAATGTTCTTATGTTTGCTGTAGAGTGAAATTCAGCCCCAGGTGACGTTTTACTTAATTCATAAACTTCTTCAGACTTTGCTGAATCAATTGTGGTAATAAAATCTATTTTACTTTCGTTAAAAAGGCGTAATGAATCTGACTTATGCTTTGGATCAACCGGAACAAGCTGAATTTTTTGCGCAATATTTTTAGAGTAATGATAGTGACTTGTGTTTGCCGTTAGCTCAATGTTGCCGCTTTCGCTATCTCTACTCACGTAGTAAGGACCCGACGTGTTTCTGTAATCGATAATTTCAAGCGACTTTGGGTCAACTGATGATTTTGGAATAATAGCAAAATCAATTCCTGTTAGCATAGGAAGTATGAACGCTGATTTTCCTACAATTTTTAATATTAGCTCGTTATCTTTATAGCTAATTCCAGGACAAGCATCCTCAATGGACTTAACTTCGTAGCCTTTACATACTAGGTCTTTTAAATTGCCGTGTGTATTTTGAGTGCGAACAAGCAGTCTTTTAAGAGAGAATGCGGCATCTTCAGCGGTAATTGCATTTCCATCTATGGTCTTAACGCCATCACGTATAAAGAAATGAAGTTCGTCATTTCGCCACTCCCATTTATCGGCTAGTCCGCTTCTAATAGTTGCATCGTTTGGCGATAACTCAACCAAAGGGCTGAAGGTATTCTCTAAAAATATATATTCGGGCGCTAAATGAATTCTGGTTGGTTCATACGATTTTGCAGGTAAACCATTTGGAAAAGCAATTCTTAAAGTGTCTGACATGGCGGGGCCTCTTTTGATATAGGATTGAGCAAGAAATATTCCCGCCGCAAGCCCGATAAAAACTATTGTATAGTAATGGTTTTTCATGATTCCAGATTTTATTTCTGTTTACCACAAATTGAACTCTGAGCCGCCCCAAGGATTTGTACTCTACCGCGACCTGCTAACTCATCAAGAATGGAAGCTCTTTTTACAAGAGTATCAGTTTCTTGAACACTTAGCAGCCCGGCCTTAACCAGAAGACCAATAGCCTCTTTGACTTCATTTTCAGACAGAGCCTTCACATTTTGACTCTTAACTTCTTCAGCAAAAATTGGCGCTCCAAATAATAAAGCTACAACTATTACCAGTGATTTTACATTTATCATACTTCGTCCTCCCACAATTTGTTTATCTGAACGCCAAGACCTTTAAGCTTGTCGTGCAGGGTTGATTTTGCAATTCCAATAAGTTTTGATGCTTTTGTCATAGATCCAGACATTACTACGATCTTCTCTAAGACCTCACGTTCTCGATGAAAAGTTTCGACTTTATAATGACTCCATAATTCCAAAGCGTCGTCATAAGATTCAATATTAGATTCGTTCTTTTTTGTTAAAAACGTTTTATCGATATGGTTAACATCTAGTTTTTCATCAGAGTATTGCGCCAGCATCCTTGTGACCGCATTTTCTAACTGCCGCACGTTACCCGGCCAAGAATACTTGAGTAGCGTCGATAAAGCGTTTTGAGTTATCTCTCTTTTTTCTCCAGTTTTATTTTTCCACTCATTTAGAAAATGGAGAACAAGTGGTTCGATATCACTTGTTCTCTTTCTTAGAGGTGCTAGCTCAATAGGAAGAACATTTAATCTGTAATAGAGGTCTTCTCGAAAAGTACCTCTTTTGACAGCTTTTTCTAAATCGACATTTGTCGCGGAAATTACCCTGACATTTGTTTTCACGGATATACTTGATCCTACTGGTGTGATCTCTTTTTCTTGAAGCACTCGTAGAAACTTAACCTGAACACTAAGAGGTAAATCTCCAATTTCATCTAAAAAAATGGTGCCGCCTTCGGCTTCTTTAAAAAATCCTTTTTTTGCACCAATGGCCCCAGTAAAAGCGCCTTTAACATGACCAAAAAGCTCGCTTTCAATAATACCAACGGTAATCGCCGTACAATTTACAGAAATAAATGGGCCGCTAGAGAATTTTGATTTTTCATGAATCGCTTTGGCTATTTTTTCTTTGCCTGTACCGTTTTCGCCGATTATTAAAACTATTTCTGGACGCCCGGCATATCTATCGATTAGCTCGCAGGCGTTTTTTGTTTGTTCAGACACCCCAACCATATTGAATGTTGCTATATATTTTTCAACATCAGAAGTAATCTTAGGAGTACTGACTACATGAGAAATGCTTTTTTGGTCAAACCGCTGACAGTAACTTTCAACAATGCTAACGAGCCGAATATGACTTACAAGCCTTGGCAGCACTAAAAATGATCCTGCTTTGTGGCACTTGTCGGCGGTTTCATCGGAATCATCACCAGTGATATTTATAACCTGAAGTCCGGGATCAATCTCATGAAACATTTTAGTGGCCTGATCACCGTTAACTTCAGGCATATGAAAATCAACGATGGCCAGTGCATAGCGACCGATATTCTTTTTTATTAGTGAGGAAGCAAACTTAGCACTAGCTGCTTGATGAACAAAGAGTCCTTTTGATTCCAAGATTGATTTAAGCAGACTTAAATTCTCTGGTTTATCATCTACTATTAGAATTGTGTGACTCATTCTCTTATCCCCCCGGACGGCTTACGATCCGAAAATCGTCTGCCAGATTCAAAGAGCAATGTTGATGCCGATTGATTTTCGGGAACTAGAAGTCATAAAATCAATAGTTTAGATCTTGATGTGGATTTTCCGCTACGGTTTTCGTTCGGCACAGCGAACGGGTAAAAAATTCAACTAACGGTTTAGCTATATGAATTAAATATTTAGCTCGTAAAGAACAGAAAAATACCACCGTCCGGATTACCGAACACAAATACCGCAGGGATTTAAAAAAAGTGAATAAGCCGTTGAAATCAAAATCTTTATTGGAAAACAATGAGCGTTCGGATTTTCGGACGACTTCGTAATTTTGAAATAAATTCCTAAAACGTCTAAAACAACGACGAAATCAATTCAAGCTTCTTGCTCAATACAAGATGCCATTTTTTATACTCAATGCATAGAAACTGCAATTTGCACTTTTTTGCTCGTCAAGGATATCCTTTTGGTGCATTTTGCAGTATCTGTGCATAAGACACCAAAGCTGAGGCAATCGATGAAATTAGAAAATGCTCGTATGGATCATGTAAGCGCGATAAAAAAATATATTGAGGCCATCGTTGATGCCGATGATATGCACGCACTTGTTATAGAGGGGCCTCCCGGTTGGGGCAAAACCACTTCAGTCGAAGAGTCCCTAAAACTTGCCAAGATTGAGGCCCACCATTTAGGAGCTTATTCTACGCCGCTTAATCTATATAATTTTTTAGCTGAGTATTTTGATCAAGTGGTACTGTTAGATGATTGCGCCGGGATATTTAATGATCCTAGCGCTATGGCAATTTTAAAAGCAGCGACTTGGCCCTCAAAAGGAAACAAGCGCCTAGTTAAATGGGGATCAACCTCGTCTAAAGCAAGTACTTCTGAATTTGAGTTTCTAGGGAAGCTAATTATAGTTTGTAACTCATTTCCAAAAACTGCCGATGGTGAGGCTATTAGATCACGCGGTTACTCTAGGAAAATTGATATTACATTGACTGAAGCCAAAAGACTTTTACTTAGCGCAGCCTCTCAAAAAAGATGGTATCCAAAGACAAAGTTGGCTACAGAAGTCGTCGATTTTTTATTAAACCATACGAATGAAACCACATTGTCGCAGATTAGCTTTAGAACCCTAAAAAAAGGTTATCGGTTGGCTGAGGTGCATTCGGATTCTTGGAAAGAACTATTCGTGGACACACTTCCTAAGGCAAGCGTTGATCCAGATGTTTTAGTGAAGGAGCTCGCTCGGCAAGGATTAAAGGTTAAAGATCAAGCCAGAATATTTAGCGAGCGAACTGGGAAAAAAATCAGATCATTTTATAAATATAGGAAAGAAGCAAAAGTTTCAAAATTCAAAAATCCCTGAACTTCAGGATAAACAAAAAAGACCATTTTATTGCATAATAAAAATTTATTCAGATAGAAAGGCGCCAGGCTTAACAGTTAGAGCCTTTGCTAGGCTTGCTAGGGTTTCGATTTTTACATTTGGACAACGTTTACTACTTTCTAGGAGTTGTATATAACGGGTACTAATATCAAGCTTTTCTGCTAGTTGCTCCTGGGTGTACCCTTTGGATTCACGAATTTTTTTTAGATTATCTGCAAACTTTTTTCTGATTGGCGTCATTATGTCACCCCGTATCTATAACTTCGTCGTAGCTCTAAGTACATGGTTGATTTTGACATCGAATGAATCTATAAAACACGTATCTGTAAATACGTGTTTTAATTTTCAAAGCCGGGAGACTTTCAATGAAACGCAAAAAACTAGAATATTTTATAAAGAGTTTTATTGAGTCTAAAGAGACTTCAGCCGAACAAGTTACCCAATACCAGATCTATCTTATTGGGCTTACGCCGCCATTTCCTGTCATAGGTTTTCTTTGGTTCTTAAAATCTGTCGGCATTTCAGATCCGCATATGTCTGACTTTGGTAGCAGACAAGTAGGTCAATATTGGGAGTATTTGATTCAACATCACGGCTGTATTCATTCAGGAAAAGCTATGCATGTCTTAGAAGCGTTTTGGCAGTGGTGCCATCAAAATAGATATCTCCGTGGTGAAATGCCGCCAGATTTAAAATTTGGCCATGTAAAGCCAAACCACATTTTTTTATTTAATATCAATCTTATGCAAAAGTGACATTTTTCATCTGGCGGGGCCGTGAAATTAACAAGCGAAACGTTGCTAGTACGCAGGACAATACTTTGAAGCATACCCCTGATTAAAAGGCTCGCCTTTCAAAGGTAGTGCTTGAAATTCTCAATCAAAACCAAGTGCTCCGACAAAGTCGTCGGAGCTATCTTGTTGGTTTATCACCTTAAAAAGAAGGGGTTTTGGACGCTCAATGAAAACTTACTTTTTATTTACGGACAGCTTTTATCGGAACACCAATCGGACTCATACTACCAGCTAGCAAATGCTTACTAGTATATCCTCCGACAAGGATATTCATGTTTTCTCTCCGTGCTTTCTGAATTTCTCCGACGGCAACAGCCATATCGCGATTGAGTTCAGCTTGCCCTTCCGCAGTAAAACAACCACTAGTATATTCGAAAATAGTGCCTACGCCTACTTGGACGACTCGAATTGTGTGTAAATCATAGCAATTCATATTTATCCCCGCAATCGGGTTATAGCGTTGCGCCGGTTGAACATAAATCTCGTTTGCATCTGCGACAATATTTACAAAGGCTTCTGCATGAAATCCTAAAGCGAGGATGCATAGAAAACTTATTCTGGTTATTGATTTCATAAATACTCCAATTTTTTATAATGTTTTTGGATACTGTTGCAAAGTTGTTGAGATTTAGCTCCCAAAGTTTCCAAACAACGATCCTTAGCTTTGACAGCATAAAGCAATACTTTAACTTTGTCGCCTGTAGAGAATTGTACACTTAGGCAATAAGCGGCACTTGCCGAAAATTTCAAGTATTTTCAGGCATTTACTTTTTCGAATTCGAAAGAAAATATTTTATTTTCTTCGTTTTTAATCAAATGACTTAAAACCAAATCAATCGCAGCAGGTTGTCGTTTCCACGCAGGGCCGATTTTAATCGATCTGACCGCTTTTTTTGAGAAAGCGGTCCATGACTAGAAGACTCAGAATCCTGGACGAATCAGAAAGGACTGCCTTTAAAAGATGGGCTCCCTAGTTCCCAAAAATTAAAAAGCCACTGTCCATAAAGGTTCAGTGGCTTTAAATTTCTTTACTAAAAAAAGAAGTGTTTTAAATCACCACGGACTAACGTGCGAACTTAAAAACTGTTTAAGTAAGTCTTTAGGACAAGTCATTTCAACTGGGGCGCCTTTCTCGAATACTCGAGTTTTAACTGTAATTGCGCCCTCGTTGTTTAGATTTGAAGTAATTTGCACGGGGACATTACCCAAAATAGTTTCCGCATTTAATTCAGCGATATTTCCATCCTTAACGACAATATATGCTGGCCACTTCAATCCAATATCAAAATTCCCGTATACGCTTGCAAGTTTAATTACATCTGTACCGAATGCCCTACTAAATGAAAGTTTTACGCTTAAAGGAACTATCTTGGCGTCAGGTTCTGATTCTGGGTTTTTGTCATAGTTGAAAAATGTGCCTTCACAGATGAACAATTCTTGAAGTGGGAGCGTTCCGGGATTCCCGGCGGCCAAAGAATTTGAAGAAATAAAACTACAAATTACTAAAGCTATTAAATAAACAATTTTCATTTCGTTGACTCCCAAAAAATTAATACTTTACAGACAAACTAAACATTTTTATGTAAAAGATCACCTGTATTGATTTTTACATGTAATATTTAGTTGTATATTCTGTAGACACAAATGAAACACTTAAAACGAATTTAAGGTCATCTGATCTGATTTTTCTTAACCGCACCAATGCGAAATAATCGCAAGGCTTCCGAACCAGCCTTTCTATTGAATAAGTGCCATTATCAGCTGGTTGCAATGACGAGAATAATGAAATTTAATGGCCATTCTTCCATAGAACTGAATGACTTAACCGCCGGAATTATACTCGATATCGTCTGGTACTAAAAACTCAATATTCGAAAACGGCTTTGGAAAAGTGGCAGAGTTTAAAGTTCAGATTTTATAGGTGGCAAAGAATAGGTAATCTTACCATTCTCATCATATAAATTAATTTTGGGATTTCCGGTGGCCCCAACTTTCAATTCAATACGAACATTACCTTTGGCATCTTTCATTTTTATTACCGACGACTTTTCCTGGTCCTTGCCAATACGAAGTCGTTCAGTCATCAGCAATCCTTCCGATCTTAGTTGCTTCCATGCGGCTTCTTGCGCTTCTTTAGAGTTAAGTTTAGAAATTTCTTTGTCCTTTTTTAAGAGGTCATTGAGAGGCATATTTTGATCACTCACTTTCAATCCGGCAAAGTAACTGCCGTCAGCTTCTTCATCATGAATAAACTGAATAGTTTGATCGCCACGGAACTTATCGAATGTTAAAGAACCGCCCTGTCCTTTTCCATTATTGCCGTCGAACGCCAAACCTCCGACCTCATTGCCATTTTCGCCAAAAAACATCATTCCCGGAGGTCTTTGGCCTTTACGCTCCTCATAAGTAATCCCATCCATCGTCCCGGGATGCTGCCTAGCCTTATTTGAAATTACCATTCTCAATTTACCATCAGCTTCGACAATATTGATTCGCTCGACGTTGAGTTCTTCAAGGTTTTTACTACCAACCATCTTAAAAAGGATCGCAAAAAGCACAGTGCAACCGGTGGTCATTGCGAAGGCATAGATCTTCAATAGCGAAATTTCTTTTTCCATAGGCTGTCAGTATCAAAAATCATCGCGGCAGTCGACAAAGGAATCGATCTGGGCTAGGATGCGCTATATTCTATTTAGGCATTTTGAGGCCATTGGACCCTCGTCTATATATAGTAGCACCCCGTGACCAGAACCCTCGATTTTCCGGTCAGCGGTTAAGATTTAGCAAAATTGGAGCATTTAATATAGACGCTCCTTATTTTTCGTTGATATGGATTTTGGATGCAAAATACACCCACAATCCCCAAAATTCCAAAAGACCTTCTTAATTCTTTTTTTAAAAAAGCCAACGAGTTTTATGAAATGGCCCCTTGGGAGCTATTCGGTGACTCAGAGTTCTTTGGTGTTCTTATTCCAGGAACAAAGGAAATCCACTTTGTCTCTATCATGGGAGGCGGCGGCCAGTGTTTCGGACTTGCTACTTACAGAGGAACCCATGGATTAAACTTCTTGTTAGACCTCCTCTCTAGCGAGATGGACTTAGACGATCCGTTCGAAGTGCGATTAGATCAAGATGGCCTGTTACTTGAGTTCACAACAAAAAAGTTCCTTGATCCCGACGATTTAAAGCTGGTCAAAGAAGCCAACTACAAGCCAGCAGATAGCAAGGCGTGGCCACTGCTAAGAAACCTTCGCCCAGGGTATGTTCCTTGGTATCTCGAAGAAAACGACATGGCTTCATTGATAGCGGTCTTGACTGCAACCCATAGTTTACTTGATATCTTTGATGAAAACCCTGACTGCCTGATGGATGCTGGAAATAGTAAACTTCCTATCTTTGTACAAAACCAAAAGACCGCGGCTTGGAAGATTGAGTACTGGGGCAAAAAGAAGTTTCATGCACATCAACAAAATACGGATTTGATCCCGAAGCTAGCCAGCGTGGATGAGCTTCAATTGCAGCGAGCGCGAAGTCTTAAGATTGATCCTAAGTTCAATATCGAGCTGCATGATTTTTTCTCTAAAGAACCAGTGCTAGAAAAAGATCGGCCATTTTTTCCGCGCGTTTGTACTATATTAGAAGAGGCGTCGGGATTTTCTCTTGGGGTTGAAATTTTATCGCCGGAAGCAAATGTGAGTTTATTTTTTCGAGACACGATTCTAAGAAAAATAACTGAACTTGGAAAAAAGCCCAAAGCCATTCTAGTTACAAATCCTGAGCATGTTCTTGGGGTATTGGTGTTCGAAGAAGCCCTTGGGATAGAAATGAAAATATCGGACGTGTCAAAGCACGGTGAGGAATTTGAGAGTAGTTTTCGGGCGAAGTTTGAACCAGCCCAATTCGAAGAATAACCTCGATGCCCTAATTTACGAGGGTTCTGGTCACGGGGTGCTACTATATATAGACGAGGGTCCAATGGCCTCAAAATGCCTAAATAGAATATAGCGCATCCTAGCCCAGATCGATTTGGTTTTATATAGAGGTTACCTTGGTGAAATTAACAAATATTCAAATTTTGTTTTTCAAACACTTCACCAAAGTCCTAACCTCGTTTAATTTAAACACAAAAACTCCGATAAATGTTTGTGTTTAAATTTTTAATCTTTCTAATTTTTTTAGCTCCATTACTCGCTATTGCAAATAATTATTGTGATACTCGCCAGCCTGTTCATTATTTTTCAAGCTCTATGGAAGATATTCTTAGAAATTACGAGTCATTGACTTTTTCAAAGGATCCTAAAGCATACTGTGATGCTAATATGTTAAGAAGGTATCTGGAGGCTAATACAAAAAATAAAGATGATATTGCCATTTTATCAGATGATCAAGTTATTAAAAAAGCTACTGAACTTGCAACCAAAGAAGGTGGCGGAGGATTTGTATCTTTGCCAATACAAAAGTTTGTTGAAGATGTAGCTAAAGAAGGCATATTGTTAGTAAATAACAATGGGGTATTTTCGAGCCTTACTTCTAGTAAAAAATCTTTAAATCAAATTCTTGAAGAAGCGCAAGTGACTATCAATTCTGATCCCTGCTTTCATCCGAAGCATGATGGTGCAAATTTGAAACGTATGATTGAAGAAAAAGGAGTAAAACTATACGACGACAACTTTGTAATTTCGACAGCTGAAAAACTGGGGCCGACTTATTTGTGTTCGGAACTAGTTTCAATATTTAAATCTGCAAGTTGTGGAAGTTCATTCAATAATATAGTCGACAATTTGAAGCAGAGAGGTTCGCCGCCTTTAACTTCCATGCCAAATCTATTAGACAAGTTGGTTAACTCTGGAAAGTATGATAAAGGCCTAAAGATTATGGCCAATAAATTATTAAGTAAAATAAAGAATCCAGGTGAAATTAACTCAGATTTATTTTCAGAGTTAAAGGAATCATTTGTGCAATCAGGGGTAAATTCAATGGAAGCCGAGAATATGGCTTTTGAAACCATGGGAATGATTGCAACAGCGGGACCTGCTCTCAATATAAGATTGAACAAAATTGAATTTCAAGGAAATCGATGGCCTACAGTAACCGCTCTTACAACCATTTCAGCTCTCACTCCGCTTTTAGATTACCATTCATCTAAAAATGGTCGAAATATTTATAGTTTTCCAAAAGGGATTAACGTTAAATGTAACACCTCAAAGTCTTATCATTTTTGGATGACGGCATACCTATCTAGAATGGAAGTACAAAAGGGGAAAACTCCAGAACTTGCAGCCGCAGCTGCATTTTCCTCTAGCAAAATTTATCATGTCGTAGGGAATCTTACTAACCGCTCGGGAGCAGGAGCATTTTTTTCCCACAGGCCATTTTCCCCAGCTACAAATATAGTCAGAGCTGATTTATCTTATGCAAGTGCTGGAGCAATTTTTGGCGCCGGAGCAAAAGAAGGAATTAATATTGATGAAGGTGTCTCTACATTGATGTTAAATAGTAAAATTTTGCCAAAATTAAGAAAAGAAGAAATTTTAGATGAAGTTAAGCCAACAAACTTTTTTGGTTATGGACGTTTTAAAAAAATCTTCGCTCCAAATGAGGTGTTTAAATCTCAAATATCAAATAAAACCTTTAAAAAAATAGAAATTCCTTATCAATCTCTTTCAAATGATAGAATCCCCGTTTGCAATTAGACATATAGGGTTGTCCACAAACCCCTTCTTTTTAGGGTGACGATCTAACAGGATGGCTCCGACGATTTTGTCGGAGCGTTTGCTTTTGACTCTCAATCGTCGTCGCCACCTTTTAAAGGCAAACCTTTTGGTCAGTCTATTGCGGAGACACCAAATTGATGTCACAATTTAATGGTGCGCCCAATTAGTAAGATTCAATTTATTAGAAATGAGTTTATAAGGATCGGATGCCCTGATCCACCCGATGTGCTTGCCTATAGATTAAGTGTATATTGGGATTTTAACGGAATTTGTATTTGGGGTAAAAAAGTTCAAACGATCGATTTTGATATTTTGGTTGAACTTCTTAAATCTATACCAAACAATGCCGGGGAAGACCATTTTTGGGAAGTAGTTCAGAGTACAGATTTAGCAAAACTTGGTAAATTAATCGATATTAAGAATGAGAGGAAATTAATGAAACTCTTAAAGGTATCCGATAATAAAAAGAAGCCCAAAACATCAAAAATAAATTCAAAGTCACAAACTCGTAAAAAGAAAAGAAAAACTATTTAAGAAAGTACTTTTCAAACAATTTTTTTGACAATTGCAGACCCACTTCACTAAACACGACAGACTTGTTTTTATTGTGTGGGTCACTAATCAAACCATTTCTATGAAGACGGTCCATCGTGTCCCAGTCAAAAGTTTTCCATGCACGACCAGTTTCTAAATCGGTCACTCGGTATAAAAGCGCAAGAGTCATTTCATCAATTTTATTTTGATCAAGGTCTGACATTTTCTAAACTCCATAATTTGAGATTTCTATTTTAAAATATTTTTCTTGTCATCTGAATTTCCCCTGCCAAAGTTTTCTTTAGCAGGGGAAAATTGTTAATCGAAGGTTTCGTAATAGGTCCCTTGTATTTCGGTTACATTTGATTTAGCAGTATCTTCTATTTTTTGTTGATAATTTTTGATTGATTCTGGAGACACATTAGCAATTTTTAGTGCTTCGATTGTTGATGCTGAGGATTCTGACTTTAATGTGGCTTGAAAATCGAGTAGCTTTTGTTTTTCTTCAGCTTCTTTTTCTTTTCTGTAAGCCACGATCTCAGCGTGTACGCTACCGTGCGAACATTTTGAGATTCGGGCGATCTCCCGGTAAGATAATTTAGCTTCAATTAACGATCTTATTAAAACTGAATTTCTTTTTTTCACGCGGCCAATTTTCTTGCCTTTAGCTTTCGCGTTGGCCATCCCGGCTCGCACTCTCTCAATGATCATTTCGCGTTCTAATTGCGCCAGCGCTCCTAAGATTGTATATAACGCTACACCAAGCGGGGAGTTTGTGTCAATTGATTCAGTTGTTGAAATGAATCGAGTGTTTTTTTCTTTGAAAATCTTCAGTCCTTTTAGAAGATGGCTCGTTGATCGGGCAAACCTTGAGAAAGAAAAAACGATCACTTGCTCGACCTCATTATTTTCAACCATTTTCATAAGACGATTGAGTGCTGGCCGATCTTCTTTAGCACCGGAGACGCCTTCATCTGCGAAAATCTCATACTCATTAATTTGATTTCTATTGCACCAATCTTTTAGCGCTCTTATCTGCGACTCAAGTCCGGTTTGTTGACCGTCGGTACTAACTCTTACGTACAACGCGTTTATACGACCCATTTAGTAACTCCTCATTTTTTTTAAAATCGAGGCTGGTAAAAAATAGGGGGACTGGGAATTTTTTTACTTTATTTTGGCAGCTTTCTCTTTGGCAGAATTTCGCTGCCAAAGGAGCTGGTTATATTTTGAATACGAAATCTGATCATGCTTATGAGCGTGAATCGCGGCCTGACCCATTTTATAGGTCAGGTTCACAAAAGAATCAGCCAGTCCCAGTGCAAACACAATTCCAAGAATCCAAGATAGAAATTTGATTGGTGTCATCGGGTGTTCCCTCCATATATTTTATTTTCTATATTAATTTGCTTTTCGATCTGTTTTTTCTCCTGATTCGTCAAATTTAGCTCTGATATCCCGGAGTTACGAAGTGTTCGAATACTGCGGTTAACGGCGGTCCTCCTTAATCCAAAAATCTGACAAAGTTCATGGGATTTCTTTTTTTCGATCCAACGTAGTCTAGCCAGCTTCGTTAAATCAATTTTGGCCCCATTCCATCGCACCAGTACCGTTTTAATTGCATCTGGGTGTTCTACTACTTGTACGTTACTTACCCCAATTTTCCCTCCCTCACAAATACAATATAAGCTAAGTTCTCGGAATTACACACCTAGGGTTCTACACGGTCCATGGTGGACAATTTCAAAAAGTCATTTATGCACAAGCAT
>CAZCHT010000048.1:0-28940 GCA_964498705.1 uncultured Bdellovibrio sp.
AATCGGGGCTTCAAAGGAAGGCACACTTACTAAAATTTTTATCCCACACCGAACCTGTTTTTATCCCCGGAGATTTATTATGAATTGAGCGGTAGTTAATATTTGAAATAGAAACAATTGTGTTATAATTGTTTCTATTATGGAAATATTTGAATTGCGTTATTTTATTGCTGTGGCTCAAAATGAAAACATTCATCGCGCGTCTGAGACGTTGAATGTGTCTCCGGGATCGCTGAGTAAAGCGATTTCTCGACTGGAGGAGGAACTTTCGGTTTCTCTGTTTTATAAACAAGGTCGAAATATTCGCTTAACTCCGGAAGGGATCGCATTAAAAAAGCGGGCTATACAGATTGTGCAACTCGAAGAAGATGCTAAGATTGAGCTGAGCGGCGAGAAAGGTAGCTTGAACGTTGTGATCTCGGCGGAAGAGATTCTGCAAACTCAGTTTGGCGTTAGCTTGGCTGATACAATTTCTAAATCGTATTCCTCGTCGCGAATGCAGTTTTTGATTCGATCCGAAGACAAGGTGATTCAGCAAGTTTTAGATGGCGAGGCTCATTTTGGAATCTTAACAGGCGAAGTGCCACACGGTTTAAAATCTAAAACGCTATCTAAAGTTGAGTTTAAAACGTGCGCGTCTAATAAACATCCCCTATTCAAAAAATTTGCACACAGTGCAAAGATCCCCGTCGAAGATGTTCTGAAGCATGCATTCGTGTCACCGGACTCAGCCATGCTAGGGAAAATTGCAACGATGGCTTCTTTAGATGGCTGGCGCGATGACAAATTCCCTCGACACATTAAATATCGCGCCTGCGGACTTAAGATCATGGAGCAATTGATTTTAAAAGGCCAAGCCTTAGCTTACTTGCCTGACTATTATGTTAACGAACTAAACTTAGTTTCACTGAATGTAACGGGCTGCCCTTATAGTTGCCACCAAACGGTAAAGCTTATCTGCAAAGATCCCGAAGCTCTGGGTTGGATGAGCCGCATCTGGGACAAGATCTAGCCGACTCCGGTGATCGAAGATCTTAAAACTTCTTGCACCAATGACGCTATCACCGAACGGTAGCGTTCGGGTGTGTTTTGAATCTCGGGCGTACGAGACATGTCGATGATGGTCTGAAAACTTTTAGGGAACTCAGTCAGCAGCGTCGGCTGATTCGGAGTGATTTCATTTTTAGCGAGTCTTAAAATCAATTCATCCAAAACAGCTATGTGATTTAATGAGCTATAGCTGGGCGGCTGAGCCAGATCATCTAATACCACCCCTAATGTATACGGCAATATTAACGATGCAATGGTGGGCTTCTGAGTCACTATAAAGTAATTACGAATCGCATGATACACGCGATCCGCGTTCGCCTTCAATAAAGGCCAGTGAACTTTATCAATTCCAGCAATATGGGCTATCAAATCATGCGTTCCTAAAAACGCCACTTGCCCATGCCGAACAAGATCAGCGAATTTAATACTGTCATTGTTTTCTATCTCCCAGAAATTAGTCTGATAATAGCCCTTGCTAGGATCAAATCCACCAAAGATAGAATTCATTCCCCACGTTTTCACCAGCACAAGGTCGACATCATGTGTTTTAGCAATTCTATTAATAATTTCAGGAAATATATAGAGCGAATGAAGCGTTCCATCAGCATTAAATGAAAACTCCGGATGAACAACATCATAAAAACCCTTCGTTCTTAGTGTCATCCGCTGAGTTTCACTTGAGTTTATTTTTATCCCAAACAAACCGCGCCACTCAACAAAATCAGCCTTAAGGGAAGATTGAGTCACCGGCTGTTTTGAATCGGCATCGAAAATAAATCGCGCGAGCTCATCATTTACAGTTCCCACTTCACGAGCTAAGCCAAGGCTTGCTACCTGAGATGAGAAATACACGTCGTCTGAAAACAACGTGACTTCATTTTTAAGATGTAAATATTTTCCTCGAAGGTTTGCGATTTCCTTCGAAGAAAATGAAATGACGGTCGGCTTCACAAATTACGCTTTAAATTCAGCGTAGATGTTCGCTGCGCCTGAACTGATAGATGTATCTACTAATTCAACCGGACTCGCATTAAAACCACGAGCTTTGCACGCATTCGCTACTTTTAACCACGAACCTTCGATAGATTTCAAAGATGCAAAGTTGTACGCTTCCACTTTTTGTTTATACTCAACCACCGGCATTTCGGCGTGAGCTACAAACGGACTACCCGCTACGATTAAATTGACGGCTCCTAATAATACTTTTTTCATACTGACTCCTTTTAGTCAAAACCACGATAGTGTGGATTAAGCCCAACTTGCCATAGCCAGAGCCAACTTAAAAGAAACAATATGGAACTATATGTTTCGAATTACGAAACGATTAGATCATATCTGCTGCAGAGGTCCCGCGATAAAACTGGTTCTATCTGTCATCGACAGCCAACGAGTCGTGACCAGGTTCTTGGTAGAGACCGCCATCTCGCGCAACGCTCGCTTGGCGATTTGTTTTTCTAAATCACGCAATTGCGCTAGAAAATCTTGGTAGGTCTCTTCCTTCATTTTCAAACAGCGGATGATAAACTGGCCCGTCGCCTGATTTTTGGGGTGAGCCAAATCCCTAACGGTTCTCTGCCCCCACTCTTGGTAGGTTTTTTCAAGCAACGTCCCATGACCGAAATGACTGACTAACGAAATGGTCGGCACTTTCGTTCTGCCTCCCTGTAATAACTCTATAATATCTAACCCATCTAAAGCTTTTAAGTATTTAAAACACTGAGCTTCACTGAGTTTCGATTCCTGCCTGATCTCGTCCACAGACATACGTTCGATAACAAGTTTAACGTAGAAATTAAATAGCGAGCGATCTTTCAAAAAGGCGTCCTGTTGCTTGAGATTAAAACTCACAGGACGCATTTCTTCATGCTCAACTTCCAGCAACAAATCTGAAAATTTAACTCGCAGAATTTTTGAAATTTGCATCAGTTTCCCAAAGGAACAATCCCCACCAGAGAATATTTTTTTAATACCCGATTCCGACATTCCCATCCTCTTTCCAAGGTCCTTGTATGATATCTGACGTTCTTTCAGGATTTCCTTGAGTGCCTTGATAAGGGCTTTGAAATCTTCGGATTGGGATGAAATATCCTCTTTTTTAGGCATATGAGTTCCTTTTTTGGGTACTTTTACATTAAAAGTTCACCTTTCTGTTTTAAGAGATTACAAGTCTGAAGTCAAAGGATGGTCGGTATGAAAATTTTAATTAGCTTTTTGTTTTTATCAATCGCGGTCTTGGCAGCAGCTCCTGCCGATGTAAATCAGTATTCTGGTTCCAGTTTTAATGACGTTTGGAACGTGATCACGGGTGCTGATAAGTTTCTACCAAAAGACCAAGATGGCTTAGCCGAATTTTCTATCTACCAAGCTGGTCGATTGCCAAAATTCCCAGTGACATCGGCAAGTATCTTTTCAAAAGACAAAGCGGGCTTAGAAAAAGATGCTCGACGCACACTCAATGAACGATTTGATTATTATGATCGGATTCCAAAAAAACTACACCCTAACGGCGTTTGCGTTGCGGGTGAATGGACCATCTTTTCACCAACAAACTATTCAGGCTACCTAGCGAATGGATCCAAAGGTCTATTCATCGGCCGTATCTCTACGGCTATGGGTGAAACAGAAGCCGGTCACGATCGCGGTTTTGGGTTCGCAGGAAAAGTATTTCCAACTTTAAATCCAAATGAAGCTGTGAAAACGGGTAATTTTTTTACCGTCGATGTTCTTTTAGGAACCAATGCGCCCCATGTGCTCGATGTAAAAACCACGAATCAACCCGCAATTGGATTCAACTTAAGTCTATTTGGATTGATGATTAAAATCTCGTCCGCCCTGTCAAAAGGCGATGAAGATCCTACGTTCCGTCCTTTAACAGACGTTGCTAATCTTAAACACGATGACTCTATGGCTAGACAACCGAAATGGATTCGCCTTGGTGTTTCTGGAAACATCATAAAAAACAACGAGAAAGATCTTCGCAACGAAGTTCTTAAAGCCTTGGAAGAAAATTCAGAGGTTAAATATAGCATCGAAGTTTCAGATACGACACACGATCGTGAAGCAACCATTGGCTGGACAAAAATTGGTGAAATTAAGCTCACTCAGGCGGTAGCTAGCTACGGTTGCGATCGTCGCCTACATTTTGCACATCCAAAATTAAAATAATCTCATAGACCTAATCCAAATTTAGAGTTATCCATTTCACATATAAAGCAGGTGTGAAATGGACGTAAACGTCGCGGTTATTCTTGATAGCGAATTTGGCTCTAAATTAAAACTAATTCCCGTAGACTACGCGATTTGGGTTTGCCGATCAGACACTAACGAACCTGTGGCCGATGAAATTTGGAAAACATCTCAAGAACGCCCTATTACCGTATTTGATATTGATGAAGATGATGAACCAGAAGAAGCCTTTTTAGACATGCTAACCGGTGTGGCTCTTCACCATGAATGGACGACTATCGACGTGTACGGCGCTGAACTCTCTGAAGACATGAAACGAGATGCCCGTGTTGAATTAGAAGCAGCATTCGACGACAAAATCCCTAGCCTATCATTTGAAAAAACCACCTTTGGATTCCGTATTCAACGAAAAGTCACCCTGAACTAAAAAGCGATGGCATCACCCAAATTGTCTTCGCATTTTACTCTGGTTCCACTAACAAAAGGTCGCAACCTGATTGCCAGCTTCTCGATGGCAACAAAGCGTTCCCGTCGCTGGCTAGTTTTTTTAACCGAATCCGCGTCTGATTTTCGCGAAGGCGACCGTAAAGAATTAGTAAGTTTAGTTGGCGCTCGGGTGGCTCGACATTTTAATTTTTTGGTGATTAACAAACCCGGACTCAGCCCCCATAGTACCGATCGGGATTTATTTGAAAAATCATTTCGCCGCACTCGTCGAATTGAAGATGCGCTAAAGACTATGAAAGTTGTCATTCCAAAAAATCATCAAATACATTTGGTTGGCTATTCGGAAGGTGCTTATTTAGCTCCACAAGTCGCTAAGCGCGACAAACGCGTGGCTACTGTCAGCATGATTGGCGGCGGGACTCGCGGTTGGTTAAAAGAAGAATACAATACAGCCGGACCTTCCGAAAAGAAAGAGTATCTATACAAAATCAAAGATATATATCGCAATCCCCGTTCTCTGGAAAAATGGAATGGGTTTTCATATGCCACTTGGTATTCGTATCGCGGTGATAACACTCTACAAGCTTTGCGTAATTTAAAACGACCTACTTTGGCAATCTTAGGCGCTCGCGATCGAGTTATCGACTTACGATCAACTATTGTAGACATGGTATTGATCAGTGAAAAACAACCGGTACATATCCATGTGTTTGGAGATTGTGGACATTACTTCTCGAAGCATTGGTCCCAAGTCGAATTAGTCCTGGGACGATTCCTAACTGACAATGTTTTATCTTAATTTGTTTTTGTAGCGCACTAGCATGTTGATTAATTCATCTTTGGGAATTGGTTTAGAAAGGAAGTCTGTAAAACCAGCGTCTAGACAACGCTTGCGTTCTTCCTTCATGGCATGAGCTGTCAGTGCGATCACTGTTCGATTGTACCCCGCCGCTCGCAATTTTTTGATTGTCGTAATTCCATCCATGATCGGCATCTGCACATCCATCAAGACCAAATCATGACGATTATCTATGGCCATCGCGTAACCTTGCTCACCGTCAGAAGCGATATCGATATTCGCGCCCACGCGGCCAAGGTAAATGGAAATTAATGCCTGATTATCTGGAGAATCTTCGACTAACAAAATTTTAAGGCCGGATAACTGCCCCACATTAGTTACGGATCGAACCGGCACAGTTTCAAATCCAAGTCCGTTTACATACTGAACGTCAGATTTCACGGCGACAGCGATTCGAACCGTAAACGTACTTCCTTGTCCCAGCACACTGCGCTTTAATTCAAAGGTACCGCCTAGGGCTTCTGCCAAGGTACGTGACAAAACTAATCCCAAACCAGTTCCGCCAAATTTTCTAGTAGTCGATGTGTCGGCCTGAGTAAATGGTTGAAACAAATTTTGCTCTTGTTCCGGAGATATCCCGCGCCCAGTATCTTCAACTTCAAAATCTAGAAATCCATCTTTATAACAAACACGCATTTCCACATGCCCATGCTCGGTAAACTTTATCGCATTGCCGACAACGTTAATCAAAATTTGACGAAGCCGTGTCGGATCCGTCGTTACCAATGATGGCAACGACGTGATAGCCTTTGAAGTAAATCCAATACCTTTTTCGCGAGCTTTAAATCCCATTAAAGACGAAAAATCCGTCAACACCTCGGGCAATGAAAACTCAATATGCTCAATTAGCATCATGCCGGCTTCGACCTTGGAAAGGTCTAGAATATCATCGATAATTCGCAGTAACTGGGACGAGTTCCTTTCAATAACGGATGAAAAACTTTCGCGCTCTTCTTTGCCAAGGCCTTCGTCTTTGAGTAAACTGGCAAAGCCCATGATTGCACCTAACGGAGTGCGAATCTCGTGACTCATGTTGGCCAGGAACTGTGACTTGGCCGCGTTGGCACGATCAGCGATCTCTCGGGCGTCTTGCAATTGATCGTTCAAAATTTTCTGATCATGAATATCTGTGTTTGTACCGTACCATTTATTTAATCTTCCTAACGTATCAAACGCAGGCACAGCACGGGCCACGAACCAGCGATACTGGCCATCATGACGGCGCAGCCGAAATTGATTTTCATACAACGTATTTGTTTTAAGCGAATTTTTCCAGCGCTCTCCTGTTTCGACCAAATCCTCGGGATGTATAAACTGAGTCCAACCTATTCCTATATTTTGATCTAGGGTGGAACCACTGTAGTCAAACCAAACTTGATTAAAATAATTTAAATCACCATTTGGTTTGGCCGACCAAACAATCTGTGGCATCGAATCCGATAATATTTGAAGTTCACGGACACTTTCTTCAGCGATTATCCGAGCTAACATCGACGTCGTAACGTCGATGGTTGTCCCCGTAAATCGAATCAGTTTTCCATCAGGTGCACAGACACTTTCACCTTTAGCTTCGATCCATCGAACCTCACCGCCTGGATGAACAACTCTGTACTGAATATGATAGGGCGCTTGAGTCTGAATGGAATTGTTAATGGCTTCTGTCACCCGAATGCGGTCGTCAGGGTGTATAACTTCGACAGCTTCACCTAATGTGGAATTAAAACTGCCTTTTTCAATTCCAAATTGTTCTAGCAATTGCGACGTTACCGAAATCTTTTGCGTCTGTGGATCTAAATTCCAAAATCCCACTTGAGCAATCTCGACGGCTTTTTTAAGCTCAGTTTGAGTTACTCGAAGTTTACTTTCTGTCTTTTTTAACTCAGTTATATCTTGGAATAAAATCAATACTGACGCTGGTTGATCATGCATCGGCGGCAACGGCTCGGAAAAGACTTTGATATGATATTCTCCGGTTGATGTCGTCAGTAGAATTTCTTCGTCGTTTACTGTTTCTCCACGCAGTAGTCGTGAGGACGGCATATCTTCGGCTTTGATAACTTCGCCATTTGTTCTTTTCGCAATTATCGATTTACCAACAACTTGAAATGCATTTTGTCCGGTGTAGTCTATTCCCAGCATTTTTCGTGCGGCCGCATTTGTGTAACTAATTTTTTTCCCAGCCACATCTAACAGAAATAACGGCTTTGGAAGTCGATTCAAGGCTTCCCGAATCCACAGTTGCTGGTTTTCAGAATTTTGAACACTCTCGTTCGTGGCTGGAATATCGAGTAGTGAGTTTCGCAGAAAAATCTCTACGGAGCGAGACAAACTAATATCGATAGCTTTACTGAATAAACTCAAACCCTCATGAGATAACGCGGAAAATGGAGGCAACTTAGATATTATTGTTTCTCGCAAAATGGAATATTCATGACGCACGTTTTGAACGGAGTATTTTCCGGATTGAGCACGGAACAGACCATGAACGGCTGCGAACTTTTCAAAATCTTGAAAACTCGATTTGCGCTCTTTTTCAACTAAGAATTCAATAAGCTCGTCAATGAGGTCAGGAATATGATCGGCAAGGTAAGTATCTTTCTCGCCTTTCGCTGCGGGAATCTCGTTGCGAACTCGCTCCAAAAACACTGTCAAGATACTGTTTTTTTCATCCGCAATTATCTTCCCTAAAGATTCAGGCGTGATCTGGCGAAAGCGCGATAGCCGTAGAAGGACTTTTTTCCATAGAGACATAGGAAATAGTTAGTTTTTACCCACGTCTAAGTCAAGGCATTCAAGGGGTTGTGCCGGAAATACCCCATAAAAACCCGCGCACAATTACGGAGCGAGTTCTAGATTTAGCGTCTCTGCAAAGTCAGTTAGCTCGTTAGCTTTAACTGACTTTTTTACTGAGGCATAACGAGTCAATTTATTATCGATGAAACTCCGTTTAGCAACCGTCAGCTCAACTTCGAATTCGTCGCTGTCACTCGTAATAAAATATAACCCAGGGAAGAAATGCGTGTTCGAAGTTCCATCGACTATTGGAAATTCTTTGCCTGTTTTTGTGTCTTTCACAATTAGGTACACACTGGCCCACTGATTGGCGCCAAATTTTCGAATGACCCAGTCGGTGTATTTCTCGCCATCAGTCGTTTTAACTTGCACGGGAATATCTTTGGAGAAATTAAAAAGTAGATAGTTCTTAGTCTCCATCGTTTTCATCTCGACATCATTTTCAAGATAAGTGATTTTAGAAACATCAAACTGATTCACATTGAAATCAAGTGTGTGAACGACCAAATTAAAATGATAGCCCGTTGTAAAAAGGCCGCAGCCCTTCACATACACAGATTCATTCTCAACAGTTTCTGCAAAATTTAAATTGATAGTTTGACTAGACCCCTCACAGTACCCTGGGTCCGAAGCAAGCCGGCTTTCACGTGCGTAGTATTGAAGTGATATTTTTAAATTAGTATCAGCAAAGGTCGTATAGTTTTTAAAATGAGCCGAAAATTCTTTGCTGTTCTCGCCGGCTACAGCCGCATTCACAAACAACCCCAATAGCGCCATCGATAAAAATTTCATCTAGAAGTACCCCTCTGCAAAAATCGAAATTAAGTAACACTCATTATGTTGCAGTTAAAAGGCTATCTGCTTTAGTTTAAAAAGAAAGCCGCTGAGCGGCGTATAGGATATTTTCTAGCCACCGATTATTTTCATTTCACCAGCGCCATATCTAAAAGACTTTTTAGCACCTGAACTGGTGTTGACATCCTTAATCGCTTTTTCGAAATATTTTTTAATCGCTAGAATCTGATCGCTAGTCAGCGATTTGCCCTTAGCGGTCGCGATCGTTAAATTCACATAGCCCGTTCCGCTTGTCTGGCCTTTCATTTCTATTTTCATTAGAATCTGATCCAAATCTTTGTTCGGCATATTTCCTAGTAGTTTTGAACGCAAAGATTTTTCAATATTTTCACCGTGTCCGGCCAAAATATTTTTCTGAACCACATTGGTAACCGACTCACCCGGGATACTGATTCGTGCTGACGATGATGGTTTGCCGACCGCATTTTCTCGGCGCACCCATTCTTTAGCGATCCAATCTTTTTGTTCTTGAGTCAGTACTTCGCTAAAAGTGGCCACGCTGTCATCACCGCTTTTAGCGACAGTGACTGTCATGGGCTGCGCACCTGCAGGCAGTTTTTGATTGTGGGCCTTAGCCAGATCTTCAGCAATACTAATGAACTGTGATTTTTTACGATTCAGCTCGTCCGTAGCCAAACCAAATTCCGTGCGACTGCGAGCCATCATTTGAACGCCATTGCGACTGCCGACTAAGGCCCGCAATTGCCCTTCGGCATTGGCTCCGCCGGCGTTGACAAAATCGATACCGACCTCGGTACCTTTGCTTGAAGTGAAACTTGCGATCTCGCGTTCAGCAAATCGCACGGGAGGTGAAAATCGATCTTGAATATCATACAGCTGACGAATGCGATCGGATTGTTCTAAGGAAATAGTTTGTCCTGGGTATTTTGTAGTTAGCTGATCACGAAGTTCTGCCGAATCTGCCGATTTACGAACCAGACCCATGACATCGCTATTCAAAGTCGTTGCACCGTTACTGGTAGCCACCATTTCTGAACCTGCGAATTCTTTCGTTAACTGATCACTGATTCGGCGACCATCGGCCACGCTCTGTTCAAGTTTAGCTAGGACCGCAGGATCATCAAAATTTACTAAAATATTCTGAGATACATCACTTCGGGATTCTCGGGCCGCTGCATTCGCCATATCACCTGTTCGCCCGACACCAGCGCGATACCAAGTCTCAGGCTGATCGGACGCGCGCAGGATGTTGTTTAGCTCTAAATGATTCTTTAATTCCTTGTTGGCATCCTGGAACATGCGGTCGACTTCTTTAAGTAGTTTATCCGGAATCGGAGATCCATTTTTAGTCGAAGCCATAAACTCGACTTCTTTGAACCCTTGATAGGGAGGAAAATTAATATCGGGGAATTTTTTTCGAAGCTCATCTAACTTGCGGAATAAGATTTCGTTGTATTTATTGTTGATACTAGTAATTAATACTTTGTCGCCGATAGCTGAGTTTAAATATTTCAAGATACCGTTTTCGATACGAAAGAAAAGGCGCCCCTGTTTAGGGGTCGATTCTTCCGCCAGATTCATAAAGAACGCGTTTTGTTCTTTAGTTGTAAAGGTCTTGAAGAAATGCTTTTCAGAAAACAACTGACGAACAAAAGATCGTTCGTTTTCAAAGAAATATTTCTGGCTAGCGATGTACCCACGACGCTCGATGGTTTTCGCCGCAAGGCCGGCAACAGATCGAATCGCCGTGATACCGCCTTTCATAACTAACCCAGGCAGAATCGCTTTTAAAACACCATGACAAAGAATCTCGGCATAGGATTGCTCATCATAGCAATCTAGAATAACACCCGCGTCTTTCAACGCCTTCTTTCCCATGGTCACGTAATCAATTTCAAGGGAGGTCGTCAATGCGGACAAACGATTTTGATTTTCATTAAAACGCTTAAGACCGGTATTTTCGTTAAAATATTTAGCAGCGGCGACCTCTCGTTCATAGTGGCCCATATACGCACGGAAAGAGCCGACTTTGTTTTCGATATAGGCTGGGGAATATTTTACCAGAGTCGCATCATCCATGCGGTCAAATTCAGGGACACCTTTGGACATACCCCGCTTACATACCAGCGAAGTGCATTCCCGCAGCATGTCCTGATGTTCTTCAATGTTGTAGGATATTTTCTGAAGTAAGTCGGCATAATCCGTGTACACGTCAGCAGCACCACGCAAGCAGGCAACGACGTTCAGGCCAAGGCTCGGCATTAATTTACGCTCGCAAATATTTTTTAAATTACAGCTGCGGATGTATTTCGCATCCGACGGATCGGCATCGGTGATTTTCGAACAGCCAAGTTGAACTTTCTCGGCTTCACACTTTAGTTGCAGAACATTCAAAATTTCGGGCGCTTTGTGACGACTGCAATCGTAAGTTAAACACTCGTACGTCGTTTTAACAGTCTCTGTGATGAACCCCAGAGGATTTTGATTTTGCTGAGCTCGCACGTTGATAGAAAAAAGAAGAGGCAGGAGGCTGATAATAATAGCCAAGCTAAACGTTCGTGGAGGTTTGCAGCGTACATGAACTAGAAGACCCACGGTATCTTATCGGCTGTAGGGATTTAGGGCTTGAGTTGAATAAGGCCATAGGGATGAATAGGATTGCTGTGGGGGTTATGAGTTCTTGAGGATAGGAGCTCTAAATATCATTTTGAGGCGCGCTCCATTCTAGCACATTTTCAAAATCAACCTTTAGTAACAACTAGACTGGACTTCCCAGCGAAAGCCAGAGCCCAAAGCTTGCCAATAATAAAAATTCGCTAGATGATTTTCTATGGGAAAAAAATTTTTAAATTATTTAGCGATTACTTTTTTATTTTCAATTTCAACTTTAGCTCAGACGATTTTGGTATCAGACATCGACGATACGACCAAGATTTCTCATGTTCTGGATAAGAGCGCTGCCCTGGCCAACACAGTGCGCACTCGCAATCATTTCTATGGCATGAGTGAATTGTACTCAGCCATTCAGAAATCTAATCCCGATTTTAGTTTTGTGTACTTGTCCGCGGCTCCTAAGAAAATAATGGAAAAATTGCACACAGCATTTCTGAAAGTAAACGGCTTCCCAACTGGCGAGCTCATACTACGCGAAAATCTATCCGATAAAGAATTTAAGCTTAATGCTATCAGAGACCTGATCGCTCAACAGCAACCACAACGGTTAATTCTGATCGGCGACAATGGCGAACGTGATCCTTATATCTACGAGCAAATACGCGCAGAATACCCCGACATCCAAATTGAAATCTATATTCACCAAGTTTATTCCTACCGCGCACGAAAAGAAATCGGGGCTCCTCCGCAAAGTGCGCAACGACTGTTTGTCACTTCAATTGATCTAGCTCGCACACTTGTTTTGACCAAAGATTTACCTCAACAGGAACTAGAACAACTGGCTTTAACTATGATCCCTAAACTATTTAAGCAAAATCCAAAAAAACAAACGGGAGCATTGTTTATCCCCGGCTGGGTCGACTGCCGCGATTTTTTCGGCGCGGAAAATCTGAAACCTACAGAGTGGAACCTTGATCAACGTTTGCCATGGCAAACCGAAAGAACTCTGGCAGACTGGCTAGCGGCCTATGATCACAAACTGTCGGCTCGCTGCCACAACGGTCCACTGTCTGACTAATAGGAAACTGTTAAAAGAATCAACAGTCATGCAACTCAGTTTTGCATGACTTAAAATGAGACACTTTCATTACCATTTTTTTTTAAAACATTTGTTTTATGTGTGCTAACATATATGCAGGTGTTTTGGGGAAATGATATCTTTTGGGGGTTATGAATATATGGCTGCTGCCTACCTATTTTTTACTGTCTTATTTTTTTCTCTCTACTCTCTTTACGTCTTTAAAAACAGCATCAGTAATCCACCCAAAGGCACAACGGATGACGACATTGTCCAACTCGTAAAAAAAGGTGATGAGCTAAAAGCATTAAAGTGGTATCGAAAAATTCATAAATGCTCACCGGTTGCAGCCCGCTCGGCCATCAACAAACTAAAAGTCCAATGATTCGATAGCAAAGGCCGTGTATCAGGCAAAGCAAACGCCCCCGTTTATTGCAGAGTTGCTTTAACGCCGATCACACCTCTAAGAACTCCGGCTTCCTGCTGACAGCTAAAAGCAAATTCAACTTTCTTGCCGTCAGATTTTTCGATAACTTTGGGAAATGATGAAAAACTCTTCGCGGCTAGATTACAATCTTCTAAATTCATTTTCACATAATCGGGACTGACTAATCGAAAGGTTTTCAATTTAAAATCGGACTCTAGGGGTAAACTAAAAGTTATCTGTGATGAAAACACACCCGAGTTATTTACGCACATTAACATCATCGTAGCGTTGGTTGCCGTATCAAGATAGGTACCTAAATAACTAGCGGTTTTACACACAGGTGAATTTTCGGCCTCGTTTCGTTCTACTTTAAAAGTTACTCGTTCGAGCTGATTTAACTCAAATGTTTTTTCGTCCATACGCCGGAATGCTTGGCCTTGGGGATCTTTCCAAGATACGGAAAATCTAAATGATTCTTTTGGAATTTTCATTTCACCCATCAAAGTCGACGATCCATTTCCTTTTACATCCACCTTAGCTAAACTTCGACCATCAACAGAAATAGCTTCCAACGAACCGTCGACAGCGCCCTGACCCTGTGGCCCTAATTCAGCAGTAAATTTTTGTATACTACCCGCGCTTAACGGCCCCGTGTAGGGATAAAATCCTTCGTGACCAGGACGTCCTCCCATTTGAACAGGCCCGATACTGGTGACGTCGATGTCAGATTTAGCACGCACGTATACACTGATATTATCTGATTTTAAAATACGCAGTCGCCACTGTCCAGGTGCGGGCGCTAGAAATATTTTCGTCGTTGACTGATCGGCAGTTAAAATAGAACTCGGCGCCACTTCGGATTTGCTCGGATTTAAGAGGCTAAACTCTGGCCGACTCGAAATACCCGAAACAAAAACGGACAGTTCGGAAATTGAACTATCCACATCAAATGAAAACTCGGTCGCCGAATGACCACTGACACCCTCAGCTCGCCATAACATCGCGTAGTCTTTTTCTTTCAGACTTTGCAGCGCGAGCGCGGTCATTTGTGCGGTTTGATCCGGACCCGTGTTGCTTTTATCAAAATGCAGGACTTGCCCGCCCGTCGCGCGAGCCATTGCTTCGTATGGATTTTTAACTATCAGATTTTCGTTTTCTAAATTGTTAACGGTACGTATAAATTTATACCAAAATACAAATCCGGCTGTCAGAGCGATACATATAAAAATAAAGAGACGGTATTTTTTCATTTATAAACTTTTACATCGGAAATCTAGATGGTCAAACACTTACCCTCCCAACTGATCCCAAGACTTAGCACTCTCAATCAAACCCGATAAAATCGAGTGAAAGAAATTCTTTGTCTGCATTTTCTCAGCGCCGAAACGACGAATAAATTCATTTTGAATAAATGGAACATGGGCGGTACCACCGGTTAAAAATACGTGCTCGATTTGTGAATCCGCGACACCGGCCTGGGCTAAACATCGGTCGAGTGCAGATAGAATTTCGACTTTAACATGAGCAGACCAATCTTCAAATTCGACACTTGAAAACACTTCAGATGTTTCCAAATCAGGATAATCAAATTTAAACGCGCTGGTGGGTTTCGCCGAAAGATTTTTTTTTGTTTTTTCAATTTCTTCAAAGAAGGCAAAAATTTGTTGATCTTCGAGCATGATAAAAAGGCGATCGATCGCTTGTTTATCTTCGTCTCGCAAGGCACATTTGCGCACTTCTTTGATAAATTCGTACGTGTCACGTTCTTTCAAATGAACGATCTGCGCCGGTTTATTTAACTTATCCATAACCGACACTGGCATTGTCATCAAGTTGCTCGACATAGGTAGTCTGTATTTTGTTTGCGCTCCAAAAGTGCGATTTAATCGCGAGCTCATAAATACGCTATCCAGTGCATCCCCGGCCAGCGGGCATCCGTCCACGGCCAAAACATCTTCTTTCTGAAATTCATTCGGCGTAATTTTCATGATGGTAAAATCGGACGTACCACCGCCAAAATCGCCAATCAAAATTAGTTTATCTTGATGGATACCGCGACGAAATTCCAAAGCGGCGGCAAGCGGCTCGGGAACAAATTTGATATCGGTGAACCCAGCGTACTCGGCTGCTTTTTTCATTCTATGAATCGCAAATTCGTCAGCCGCGGGATCCATTGAATACCGCGCCGGTCGCCCAATCACTGCCTTGGTGACCTTAGTTTTCAAAACAGCTTCGGCGCGTTTTTTCAACTCGAGTAAAAACAGACCAATCATATTCTCTAACGATAAAATACGATTTTCAAATACGGTCCCCAAATAATATTTATTGGGCAAATGAGATTTAAAGGATCTAAACAGTCGCCCTTCCATTTCAAACTCGGTGTATTTTTTTAAAGCATCGGCCCCATAAAAACACTGATCGGGAGTCGGGAAATAAAGAAGTGTACGCATTAACGTCGGATCCGAACTAGACGGATCAATAGCTAAACTATCAATGCGTTGCCCATTGTGAAGGGCGCCGACTAGAGAGTGACTGGTTCCAAAATCGATAGCTAAAATAGTTTCTGGCGCGCTGGAATTCGCGGACGATAAAGATGATGTTAAAGTCATTATTACATGAGTTTAACGTCTAACGAACAATTTTTAAACATAAAAAAATATAGGAAGATTAACTAAACGAATCTAAATATAAAATACAAATGTGTGGATAAGGATAATCAAAAACATACGACTGCGAACGAATCGTGTTACGGGACTATTAATAATGTATGTGCTTATTGGGAACTCTCTTGATACTTCGGAAATTTGCTAGAATTACGAACTTGGTTGATACTATGCTTGTTTACTTATCGGCTACTGCCTGATTTCCCTAAAGGGAAAAATGGTTGCGGAGGCAGGATTTGAACCTACGACCTTCGGGTTATGAGCCCGACGAGCTACCAGACTGCTCCACCCCGCGATAAATGTTGTCTCACCTTGCGCGTTTGGGGTTTTAAAGTCAAGCTTTTAAATCCTGCCCTCCGACAAAGAAAAAAAATCTTTAAATTATCGAATAAATGGATGAAATAGACTATATTGAAACTCTCTCCCGAGGTGTTTATGAATGTTTTTGATTCCATTTTATTGGTTCTGCTTGGCTTATTGGCAGTTTCCGTTGGGTTTTTCTACTATCTTTGGAGAAAATCTGTCACTGATCATAAAAATAGCCTCCTACAGTTAGAAAAAGAAAACGAACTCAAGGTCCAGCTTGGCCAACAAGAAACACATTCACAGGTCAAAGTCCTTGAGAGCGAAAACAAAGAGCTTCGTCTTCAGAATACCGATTTAAAATCAGAAACAACGCAGTTAAACGGGAAAATCATCGGCCTCACCGAAGCCCGCAGTAAATTAGAATCGGAAATCGAACAAACTAAAAAGCACTTTAATGATCAACTCGCATTTGTGGAAACCGCTAAAGAAAAACTTTTAGAAAACTTCAAAAGCTTATCTTTAGATTCGTTAAATCAAAACAACTCATCCTTCTTGCACTTGGCTAAATCGAGCTTCGATACGTTAAACCAATTGAACCTAAAAGAACTGGATCAGCGCCGCTCTCAAATCAAAGACACGGTCAATCCTATTTACGAAACTCTGAATAAGTTTGAAAACAAGATCAATGAACTTGAAAAAAACAGAATCGAGTCCTTCACCAACCTATACTCTCATTTTAATTTCCTTAAAGAATCTCAAGAAAAATTACGTAACGAAACATCTAACTTAGTCAAAGCACTTCGCACCCCGCATGTTCGTGGTCGCTGGGGCGAATTGCAATTAAAACGCGTGGTCGAAATCGCCGGCATGCTTGAACATTGTGATTTCTATCAGCAGGAATCGGTCGACACAGAAGAAGGCAAACTACGTCCCGACATGGTCGTCCGCTTGCCCGGAAAAAAATCGATCATTGTCGACTCCAAAGCGGTTCTGCATGCATACCTTGAAGCGGCACAAACCGAAGATGAAACTCTTAAAAAAGAATTCTTGCTGCAACATGCGAATCACATTCGCGCCCGTATTACTGAATTAAGTCGCAAATCATATTGGGAACAATTTGAAGAATCCCCTGAATTTGTGGTTCTATTCCTGCCTGGCGAAAGTTTTTTCAGCTCGGCATTGGAAGTTTCTCCTATGTTGATCGAAGAAGGCGTATCGGAGAAAGTAATCCTCGCAACACCAACGACCTTGATCGCATTATTAAAAGCGGTATCCTATGGCTGGAAACAAGCGGCCCTAACAGAGAACGCAACGCAAATCAGTCAGTTAGGCAAAGATCTTTACAAACGACTTTTGGATATGCGCGGTCACTTTGAAAAGCTTGGCAGCCAGTTGAGCTCATCTGTTGATAGCTACAATAAAACCATGGCTAGCTATGAAACGCGCGTTCTGGTGTCAGCTCGTCGCTTTAAAGAATTAAAATCTATTGATGGCAATGATGAAATGGAATTGCTTGAACCTATAGAGAAAACGACCCGCGCGTTAAGCATCGAAGCTCCCAAAGAATAGTTTTTTAGGGCACATGCCTAGGTTAGACCTAACGAAGCGTTGGATAAGAAATACCCTCTACGATTTTCCAAATATTAGTAAAATCCCAGCCTGAATACGAAACTTGGGATTTCATCTCGGCGAGATTACGACTGTTCCCAAATGCAGTCGTGCAGTTGATGCAAGAACTAGCTCCATTATAATACTGGACGGAAGTTAACGTGTACGTATAGGCGCCGGTAGCACCAATGACCTGTCCTCCGACCTTCATGGATGGCACACTGATATTCACGGCCGAATACACCCTTTGAATCACTATTCCATTTGCACTCAAACTCCCAACAATACCGCCACTAACTTCAGCGGCACTAATAGAACCTGTGACATAGGAGTCTTCTATCAACCCGGCGCCGCTGACACTGGCTACAATTCCAGCGACCGGCAAGTTTGGCTTTGTTGTTGATGTACTGACAATGTTAACCTTTGCTTTCCTAACGATGGCACCAGCGGATGCCCCAGCAAAAATGCCGCCCATAGCGACTCCAGCGCCAGACATAACAACATCCACATTTACATTTTCAATCCGAGCGGTACCGAAAGACTGCACAACAACGCCTGCCATAACCGTATCAACATCACCGCTAGTCAAAGTACCTTGTATGGATACATTCTCGACAACTAGCCCAGCGCCATATGCGGTACATATAAGCCCAGATACCTTCGTACTTGCCGCACCATAAAATCCTGTCCCCATATTCATCGACGTAAATTTTATATTCTTAATTGAAGCATTGGTACCCGTATAATCAAATATGCAGGAACTCCAACTGCCCGATGTTAAATTAATATTTGAAACCGTGTGACCGTCACCGTCAAGGCTGCCGGTAAATCCAGGAATGGTGCTGAATGAAATTGGAAAAAAATTATTTACCGGCAACGTTCCACCATTAGACATGTCGATATCTGAAGACAGAATATAGTCGCGACTGTCATCATTTTCGATATTTTGGAAATCTGCGCTCGTCGCCACAATAAGTGGCACTTGGCGTGAGGAGACTGCTTTAAAAACAACTGTTTCTTCTGAAATCGAATTTTGGGTCGCGATTAATTTTCGACTCAAACCCGCGTTGCTATTAAAATACGGAGGCGTAGTGCTGTGATTAATACGAATCGAAAACGAATCGTTTACACATGAAACCGAAATCGACGCATCGATATCTCCTGTCACGGAAACGTTGCCGTTATCGGATTCACAATCACCAGTGAATGTCCAGCCACCATCAATCTCGTTAAAAATACGAAATGATGGATCTATAGATTTTCTTGAGTTGCCCGAAATTTTCAAAGTTGTAATCACCGAAGGGACACTTGGTGTTGGCGAAACAGAATCCAATTCCGCTTTATTTAAACCGTTCAAATTTGAAAATCGTGCATCTAGAGTGCAGCCCATTTGAAGCCAGACTAAAAGCGCGAAAACAATTTGCTCAATTACATTCCGCATACCTATTTATCGGCAGAACACGACTTTTTCCCAAGAGTGAATAATTAATAGTTTCAAAATGAGATTCCGGCATAGTTTTCGCAACCCTCCGCTATACAAGGGGGAATATATGTCCATTCCGAACACTCCAAATACGATAGAAAAAGAAGGCGGTTTAGAAAAACCAACACCAGCTTTAGAAAATTTGGCTAGTGACAACGAATCTCTGTTTAATCGCGCCGATGAAACTAATATCCTCGCAGATCAAGATATGACCAACGAACACGATATAACAGCATTAGACGAGAATATGGGCGCGATTTCAAACTCAATGGACACCCTTGAGGATGAACCAGACGAGTTTCTTCAAGGTGATGTCGATGTTGTAACACAAATGAATCGAACGACCCGGGCTATGGAAAAAGCAATCGATGATTCCGAGGGACGTAGAGCCCATCCCAAACTTGACACCTACAAACAAAATTAAGGAGGACAAATGCCACACATTCAAAAAATAAAAACGAAAACAACTGTGAGGTATCTATGCTTTCCAATTACCCAGACATAACTTCAAAATTTGATCAGCTTAAAAATCGCTCGCGGGCCTGGCCAAACGCTGTCCATCGGGAACTGGTAGATCTAGTGTGTACTTTTGCTCTCGATGAGCTAGACAACCATCAGCGTTCACTTTGTGAAGGATATCGCTCAAAAGCAGAATACAATATGTTTCATAGTCATGACATGCTTGAAGAAACTCCTTATTCAATGCCTAAGCGCTGGGTTGGAATTGCAGCAGCCAAGTCGGAATGTCACCTTATACGATAGTAAAAAAATCACCGTTCAATATATTGAATACATGAACGGTGAGTTTTTTTAACCTTAATCAATTTCGTTATGACAACACAGAACGTCGCGTACCCAATGCTTTTGCTAATGCGAGCACGATGACCGCACCAAGCGTCGCACCGATGAATCCAGCGGGTTCGTCCACGCGATAGATCCCAAAGGCTTGACCTAAATAAGTTCCGACGAACGCGCCGACAACACCAACTAATGCTGTTAACCAGAATCCCATTCTATCGTCACCCGGTTTAATAAAACGAGCCAATAACCCAACTACAAAGCCGATAATGATTGTACCAATAATTCCCATAGAACCTCCTGATATATCTGTTCTATGCAGTGGCTATGCCAATCATCAATTATAATTGCAGGCGCCAGATTTAAATTAACGGTTTTGCCAATGGAGCCAGACCAGCTGCGCAGATGGCGTTTAAATCATCGATTACCCAGTCCGTCATCTCGGGCGTTTTAATATCATCTGGTTGATGAACAATATAATAAAATTGTTTTAGTCCCAATTCTTGCCAGTCATTTATTTTTTGCGACCATAATTTAGCACGCTCAAAATCCGTCGTATGCAAATTATTTCCAATCAATCGAAGCATCGAAAATGGCGCACTGATGGAACTATGAAGGACATCACGTCGTCCCGCTACATCTGTGATGACTAGACCAATCTCGCGACCTTGCAGATATTCTACCAGCGGTGCAAACACATGTCCGCCTTGAAACCAGCTCGGATGGCGTAATTCAATTGCTAATTCATATGCATCTGGCCAAGATTTTAAAAAATGAAATAACTCTAATTTGTAGGCATAGCTGAACGTCGGTGGCAGCTGCATAAAACATGGCCCTAAATTTGATCCAAACGAATCGATAGCATTGATCCATGCACCTAACACTTGAGTATCGCGCAGACCACCTTGATCGTGAGAAATAGATTGAGGGATTTTTGGTAAAAAAATGAAATCCCTAGGAACTTTTTTTATCCAGGTTGAAACAGTGTCCGCTGTGGGAATTCGATAGTGAGTGGTATTGAGTTCAATACAATTAAAGTTTCTAGAATAATGAAAAAGATATTCAGACGCAGGCGTTTTTGGAGGGTAGATACTTCCTACCCACTCTTTATGACTCCAAGCCGGAGCGCCAATATAGATTTTAGTTTTTTTTGTTCCATCGGATTGGGCTTCCAAATACGGTCGAGTCAACGGATCTTCTGAAGGAAGATTCCATTGAATAGAGTTAAATTTAATTACGTTCTCGACTTTACCAAATTCCATGCAACTACCTTAATTGCTGTTGATGAATCTGTCATCAATGCATTTTAATAACCACCTTGCGAAATTCCTCTTTATTGTCGTTAAAGTTTATATAAGCATCTGATCCTAAAATGGCCGGAACATATCCGGTTTCACAAAACGCTTGCAGACGGAAAAGACTTCGCTTCGATACCATTTCAGCATCCTTGCCAAATATTTTTTCATAACGTCCGGCCAAATCACCCGGGGAACATTCATAAATCGCCATCATGCGTGCGACCGTTCCACGATCAGCAGCCGCCCGTTCCAGATCCAAGCCAACAGAATATTTGAATCCTGCCTCGACCTCTGATTCCCATAAATAAGAATTTTCTAATTTATTCAGTTCAACAACCATGGGAATTCTTAACTCTAGTCTATAGTCATTCTCATCGCGAAATCGCCAGTTATAGTGACCCTCAACGACCGATTCGATCGTTTCTAGATTTTCCATAAACAAAGGCAAGTTCTGAAAATCGTTTACAATCGCGGATACGTCTTCCAATGATCTTTTTATCGTCACCGACATTGGCGGTTTACGGGCCGCTTCTACTTTATTATAGCGTGTGAAAAAATCGGAAGTAGTTTGATTTTGATTTTCCACTGTAATTCCCTTCAAGGAGGTAACGCCTTAGTTTTAAAGTTCAACGTCCGACTCTGTTTCTTAGTTTATTTTATTGCAAGATACGGACCCAACTTAAAAAAGATAAATTCCTTTAAGGACGGGGCGTTTTTACTTACGGCCGACCGACCAACCTGATTCCCATTTTACCCCGCAAGCACTCTATTTCTCCTCGGAATGGTTTTTCACTTGGGTATATTTCCTGCAAAGAAAAACAGAAGTGAGATTCAAACACTCAAAAGGAGATTTTCATGGAACGAGATTTTTCTAGGCTAGCCGTCGTCACCGGCGCATCTAGCGGAATTGGATTTGAACTTGCTAAAACATTTGCGAAAAACGGTTTTGATTTAATCGTCGCAGCCGAAAATGCCGAAATCATTAATGCTGGCAATACCTTTCGTAGCTATGGAGTTGACGTCACCACAGTGCAAACCGATTTGACAACGTTAGAGGGTGTCGATCGCCTGTATCACAAAATCCAGCTCGCTGATCAACCGCCATCGGCTGTAGCATTAAATGCGGGTGTTGGCATTTGTGGAAGCTTTGCGCATACAGATTTCAGACGTGAGCTTGAAATTATTAATTTAAATATAATATCTTTAGTTTACCTTACTAAATTAGTGCTACCGGATATGATCAAACGCAGATCAGGACGCATACTTGTTACCTCATCGATCGCAGCCGATATGCCTGGACCGTTCTATGCCGTCTATGCCGCCTCAAAAGCATTCGTGCAATCATTTGCTGAAGCAGTTCGCGAAGAAGTCGATGATACTGGCGTAACGATCACAGCTCTTCAACCCGGCGCTACGGATACTAATTTTTTCCGTCGTGCCGAGATGATGAACACCAAAGCCGGTGTTAGAAAGAAAGATCATCCCGCCTTGGTTGCTCAACAAGGCTTTGATGCAATGATGGAAGGAAAAGATCATATCGTCGCCGGATCATTCCTTAACAAGGTTCAATCGACGTTAGGGAAGCTGATGCCGCAAACTCAAGGTGCTAAAATGCAAGGTCACGATGTTAAACCGGGGTCAGCCTATCAGCATTAGATTTACTAAGGACGCTGGGCTCGGCGTCTCTATTTCAAATTTTCTTTAATTAATTTTGTGATCATTTGTAACAACGAAGTTGGAACCAAGTCATCGCGTACGGATAAATATATTTTCTTCTCTACCGTTGGCCACTCACCGACTTTAATTTCCGAGATCAATCCAAAATCAACGGCTCTTTGTGCAAGAATCACCGGAACAAACGCTAGATGTTGTGAGGCTACGATTATCTCTAACGCGGTTTCCGCAGTTGTAGCTTCATGGCCAGCAAATCGAATTCCCCAAGGCAATGGACAGTGATCTTCACCGCGAATAAATCCTTGCGAGCTCCAGCCCGTAGGCATGATGAACGGAAATTTAACGACTTCGGCAGAGCCGATCGTTTTTAATTTTGTTAACGGATGATTCTTCGCTCCGTACAGTGCCCAGCGCATGTTGCCGATCTCGTAAGAACTCCACACTCGAGTCCATTCAAGGGCGCCAATATGAACGGCCATTTCAAAAGCACCATTCAACCCATGAGCCACTAATGAATTATTTCCAAACTCAACCAATCTAAATCTGGTGCGTGTTCGAGATTCACAGATAGGCTCTAGTAGAGGCGGAAGCAGACGACTGCTAATAAAACTTAACGAACCAATCCCCCACACCTTGTTTCCAGAATTCTTCTTGCTGGAGGCTGGCGCCATCGGAGCCGTCAGGCGAAGTACCTTTTCTGCGATCTCCATCAATTCGTTTCCTTCGGAAGTTAAGAGGATTCCCGAGACGGATCGTCTTAATAAACTCTTACCAACCTTTTGTTCCAATCGCTTTATAGCCTTGGAAACCGCGCCAGGAGTCATATCTAATTGGCGGGCACATTCACGTAGTGATTTGAGTTTAGCGGCTCTGAAGAATAAATCTAGATCGGCTAGGCCGACATTAGGCATAAGCAGGCTCATGCATAAGAGCTACCATCAGTGATTCCAATTTGGAAACACTAATCGACAATTTGAACGGCTTACATGCGCAAATATTTTTTACTATACGTTGTTTCAAGAAGGGGTGGTTATGAAAATCATGAATCTAATAAGAAAGATATTAAATAAAGGATTAACAGCAACGGTACGTCAAAGTGTTCGCGTTCCAATCGAAAACCGGGAAGCTGACTTTATCACATTTAAAGGGTTAGTCGACGGTCAAGAGCACATTGCTCTTGGATTGGGTAACTGGAAATATACCGATAAACCTCTCGTTCGTATTCATTCAGAGTGTCTAACTGGTGACGTGTTTGGCTCTGGGAAATGCGACTGCGGCGAACAATTAAAAGAATCAATTCAAGAGATTCATCGCGTAGGCGGAATAGTCCTTTACATGCGCCAAGAAGGCCGCGGCATTGGCTTGTACAACAAATTAGATGCGTACGCTCTGCAAGCTAAAGGATTAGATACATACGAAGCCAATCAAAAACTGGGATTAAAAGACGATCTTCGCGATTACACGGCCGCAGCGCAAATGTTGCGCGCGCTAAATATCACGAAAGTAAAATTACTATCTAACAATCCTGACAAGATTCAACAACTGCGTAGTCACGGCATCACGGTGACGGACGAAGTTTCTACGGGCGTTTTTGAAAAACCATCGAATCGTAAATACTTAGAAGCGAAAGTTTTGAAAACTCAGCATAGAATTGGATTAGCTCATGTATAGATCCGGAACTTTGCCAGAAGTAACTCTAAAATGGGCACAGACTTTGGATGGACAACTAGCTGATGATAGCGATCAATCGCAGTGGATTAGCGGGATTGAAGAACGTCGTTACACTCACCTGTTAAGATCCACTCATCAAGCTGTTCTAGTAGGGGCCCAAACATTTTTAAAAGACCTTTGTCAACTCACGGTTCGGGATATCGACTTTGATGGTCCACAACCCGCGCGCGTGATCATTGATCCACGGGGGCGAGTACTTGCGGCACTGAAAGATAATCCCCACTTGATTATCAGCCTGCAGATGGGTCCACGTCGGACCTATTTACTGACAGATATATTAGAAGACTTTGAAGACATTGACGTGAAATTTGATTTTTCAAAACTCATTCGCATTAGTTACCGATTTAATGATTTCAGACAATGGTTGATGGGCAGCCTTCGTCAGTTATCTTTAACATTTGAAACCGCCGAGAATCGACGGTTGAAATTTCTGATGGTCGAAGGCGGCGCTACGACGCTGTCGGAATTTCTGAAAGCCGGTTTAGCAGATCGTTTAGAAGTCGCCATCTCTCCTTTGATTTTGGGTGGCAGTCGTCATCGGGTAAGCTCGGGCTCGCTATTGAAGAACGTCGATCGTTTTGATGTTGAATCTAAAGAGCAACTCGGTGCTGACATACTAATTCGCTACAAGGTTAGAAAGGCGACGTCATTTAAACGGGTGATGATATGAAGACGATTCCATTTTACTTATTGCTTGTAATGACGTTTGGTCTTGCCGGGATTGACAAAATTATCGGTGGCAAAATTCCCGGTTGGTTTTTAGAACAATTTAAAGGCAGCTGGCTGGATTTATTTCCTGGCTCAATGGAGATTTCGTTCGTTATGATCGCACTGCTGGAAATTGCAACAGCCGCCGTATTGATTATTGGCCTAGTGAAAAAAGAATTTCTATTGAAAGTAGCCAATGACAAACGACTACTTCAGTTCGGAGTTGCTTTAGCCCAGGTTACTTTTATTGCTCTGGGATTTGGCCAACGATTGACTCACAAATTTGATGCCGCAGGAAGCTTGTTCTTCTGCGCTGCTTTAACATTTATTGCCGGGCAAATGGCTTTGAAGGCTGAATAAATGCCATTAATCGCTTTTCTTATTTCACGCGCGTGCAGTGTCTTTGGACTACAGATCCTCGCCTGCACATTTATTTTCAGAATCGTCGAACGCGGCGCCGATGCTTATAGCTTGAGTCAACTGGGACTCATAGCAACGGTGGCATCGCTCGTCTTTGCATTTCCGATTGGTTTTGTGATCGATCATATGAAAAAAAGATCGGCGATATTGGTTTCGCATTTTGTGTTACTAATTTTGGTATTAGGACTGGTGATTATAAATCCGTCTGATTTTTTGACTATCTTGATAGCGACGGGATTAATTGCGGTCTCTAGAAATTTCCGAAGCATTTCTCAATTCACTGTATTTGGCGAGCTACTGCGAAATGAAACGAATAAAGATCACTGGGTAAATCGATCGACGTTGTCGTGGCAAATCGCTGCGTTCCTGGCCCCGCTACTAGCGGGAACTTTAGGAGCGGGCTTGCCTCCACTGATTGTAGCCTGTGCGTTTATCGCGGTATCATTTTGTTGCCAAGTTTATATTGTGCGATTTTTGAAAAATATTTCTGCAGACAACGAGACCACGGCGGTGACAAATCCTGGGTTGATCCAGTTCCTGCAATCTAACTTTAGGCTGCACTCCTCACTGATATTGGATTTTTTCATCGTGCTGTTTGCTGGCGCGGCCTCGTTACTGCCCTTCCTTCACCCGGGCAGGAGTTCAGCAATTGATATTGGAATAATAAAATCAGCTCTTCCTGCCGGGGTAATTTTTGGAACTTGGATTCGATTGCAAAAGCCATCACTCGATGGTTGGGCAGAAAAACTTTTATTGGCGACGTTAGGTTATGGTTTTTGTCATCTACTTTTGGCTGAATCGTCGTCGTTTTATTTTAGCTACGTTCTTCTTTTTGGCGCTGGTATTTTTGATGCACTCAGTTTGGCCGTACGTGAATGTATTCTTCAACTTGAAACACCGCCGCAGTTCAAAGGTCGCGTTTACGCTTTAAATAACTTCTTGGTTAACGCTTCGGACGAGTTAAGTGAATGGGAATCTGGCGTTGCGGCCCATTGGGTCGGCGTTAGGACAGCCATTCGCATAAGTGGCAGTGTTGCAATATTTGGCGCTAGCGTGTTTGCTTGGAAAGCGAAACAAAAGCAAAGCCTGCTTGCAAAGAATCACTGTTAACGTGGATTGATTCCAGTCTAACGGGGCGCATGGCCCCCACTTCGTTTTTAAAATTCATAAAATGCCGCCCGCCTGGCCAACACTTTGCTATAGATAAAAGTAGATATTTATTTGCGTGAGAGGATTTAGAAATCATCTACGGATAGGCTTCTCCCTGAGTGTATTCAAGACGATGATCACTAATTAATTTCCAAATAAATATCACTCTGTGAGCGGATAGTGCGTAAAAACGCGCTCATCCGCTCGATCTTTTTTTGCTTATAGCTTTGATAAATTAATTTATAGTTAAATGCGCGATCCTTCCACAGTGATTACACACTCGTGATCTACCTTCCTCTTCAGAAAAAGTCCTAACTCTCTGAACCTATAATTAAGGAGGAAAATATGAGAGCCATGTTAATCGTTCTATTTGGAAGTGTTTTAGCAATAACGTCGGCAATGGCACAATCGGATGTTGCTACGAGTGCAGGCACAACAAGTGCCATGGAATCCGCAGACAGCGCGACTGCGGAAGCTGATTCGATTGCGGCATCTGTTGATAGTTCCACAAGTGATGAGGCTGAGAAACCTCAATCAAAGCATAAACATTATCAGAGCAAGAGAATCCATGCAAAGCAATGAACGCAACAGCCGAGCAGAAGGAGAAAATCAAAGCAGCCATGACGGAACTTAAAACATCATCTAAAGAATTGCGCGCTCAACTCAGAACGTCTTATAAAAACTTGAGCACGGTTGTGAATGATACTAACTCAGATGCAGCGGCGGCCAGTGCAGCACTAGACGCTTTAAACACGGCACAGGATTCCCTGCGCGCGTCTTTGCAAGCCAGCAAACTTAATATATTGTATTCAATTTTGAATGCAGATCAACGTGCAGCGGGATTTGTCTGTTTAGAACACGCTAAGAGAAACAGAGGCGAACGCCGCGGGCCTCCTCAGCATGGATCACTACAGGTACGTCACTAATTTTGTACAGTGGTTGCCTGCGAAGTTTCTTTTGCAAGCAACCACTTCCCCGCCTCAGGTTCTACTTAACTTCGAAAAAATCCAGCGAGAAACACATAAGCTTTTCCTCTTCTGATTTAATAACAACATCGCGAGTTTTTTCGATAAAATCGACGATCATATTTTTTAGCAAATGTTGATCATCTTTAGATAAGGTATACAGACTTGTGTAGTTAACTGCATTTTTATCACGATCTATGCTATCCATACTGCGCTGCCGCCACTGCTGGTGATACATATTGTAAAAACTAGAATCTTTAGAAACGTGAATATTATTTTCCGTGCGGGTCCAAACATCATTCTTGTTTTCTATGAATCCGATCGAACGAAGTAAGTTTAAAACCCCGGCCACCTGCTCTGGAGAAATCGAAAAATATTTTGCGATAGCCTCGACTGTGTTGTAGTTTTTCGTTCCCACCAATAAATGAACGGCAGTATTTAACCAGTGTGAATAATATAATGCAGCCTTCATTGGTTCTTCAGCGAACGAATCTACTTGAAACCGCTCGGTAAGTTTATCATTTTGCTTCTTCACTGATTCTAGTTTCTTTTTATAGAAATCTTTTAGTGCGCGGCTGCTTGCTCGGGCCAACTGGACCAATGTAATGAAGTATTCTTTCTCGATCGAGTTCAATCCCCAGAACTCACAAAGCCCCATCGCGTGGTCGGCTGTTAGATCCATTGAACCACCTAGAACCTGGGATAAGAATGAAGGCTGGCATCCGGCCGCTTCAGCCAGATTAGTTTTATAGCGACGTTCAGAGGAATTCATTTCAATCTTCCATTTCAAGAAATCGACATAGCCATTAAATAAGTAGATATTTTGCATACTTACCAACTACTTTAAAATTATTAAAAAATCTCTTAA